>NZ_JBHYJH010000093.1:0-38423 GCF_042740445.1 Streptomyces sp. NPDC059003
TCCTTGTGATCTGCCCCGGCCGTATCAGGTACCGGGGTCAGTGGACCGCGCCCCGGAGGGGCGCGGGGAACTGCGCGAGCAACCAGAACGCACGCGCAGCCAAAATCAGACCGTCAGTCCCGAGCTCTTAGTACTGCTCGGTCTCGACGAAGCCGGCGTCCGCGTCGTCGTCGGCGCCGAAGGCGTCCGCGGCGGCGGTCGGGTCGAAGCCGGGGGGCGAGTCCTTGAGCGCAAGGCCCATCCCGTTGAGCTTCATCTTGACCTCGTCGATCGACTTCGCACCGAAGTTGCGGATGTCGAGCAGGTCCGCCTCGGAGCGGGCCACGAGCTCACCCACGGAGTGGATGCCCTCGCGCTTGAGGCAGTTGTACGACCGAACGGTGAGCTCCAGCTCCTCGATCGGCAGGGCGAGATCGGCGGCGAGCGCGGCGTCCGTCGGGGACGGGCCCATGTCGATGCCCTCGGCGTCGATGTTGAGCTCGCGGGCCAGACCGAACAGCTCGACCAGCGTCTTACCGGCGGACGCCATGGCGTCGCGCGGCCGCATGGCCTGCTTGGTCTCGACGTCGACGATCAGCTTGTCGAAGTCGGTGCGCTGCTCGACACGCGTGGCCTCGACCTTGTACGTGACCTTCAGCACCGGCGAGTAGATGGAGTCGACCGGGATACGGCCGATCTCCTGGCCCACCTGCTTGTTCTGGACGGCGGAGACATAGCCGCGACCGCGCTCGACGGTCAGCTCCATCTCCAGCTTGCCCTTGCCGTTGAGCGTGGCGAGGACCAGGTCGGGGTTGTGCACCTCGACACCGGCGGGCGGGGCGATGTCGGCGGCGGTCACGAGGCCCGGGCCCTGCTTGCGCAGGTACATCACGACGGGCTCGTCGTGCTCGCTGGACACGACCAGCTGCTTGATGTTGAGGATGAGGTCGGTGACGTCCTCCTTGACGCCCGGCACGGTGGTGAACTCGTGCAGGACACCGTCGATGCGGATGGACGTGACCGCCGCACCCGGGATCGAGGACAGGAGGGTCCGACGCAGGGAGTTGCCGAGGGTGTAGCCGAAGCCCGGCTCCAGCGGCTCGATGACGAACCGGGAGCGGAACTCGTCGACGACCTCTTCGGTCAACGAGGGACGCTGAGCGATCAGCATGAAGTGAATCCTTCAGTCATGGGCACCCACTATTTGATGCCCTTGAGTAGTACAAGGGTACGGGCGGCACGGCCCCCGAAGGGTACGTACCGCCCGAATCCTCAAAGCAACCGCGCAAGCGGCGTCGCGTCAGACGCGGCGGCGCTTGGGGGGACGGCAGCCGTTGTGCGGGGTCGGGGTGACGTCCTGGATGGAGCCGACCTCGAGGCCGGTCGCCTGCAGCGAACGGATGGCGGTCTCACGACCGGAACCCGGGCCCTTGACGAAGACGTCGACCTTGCGCATGCCGTGCTCCTGGGCGCGACGGGCAGCCGACTCGGCGGCCATCTGCGCGGCGAACGGCGTGGACTTGCGCGAGCCCTTGAAGCCGACGTGGCCGGCGGAGGCCCAGGAGATCACGTTGCCGGTCGGGTCCGTGATGGACACGATCGTGTTGTTGAACGTGCTCTTGATGTGCGCGTGGCCGTGAGCGACGTTCTTCTTTTCCTTGCGGCGCACCTTCTTGGCAGCGCCCTGACGACCCTTGGGGGGCATCTATAACTCCTACGGGAGGTGGTCGGTCCTGCAGCAACAGCTGTCGATAGACCGCTGAGCGAGGACTACTTCTTGCCCGGCTTCTTCTTACCGGCGATGGCGCGACGCGGGCCCTTGCGGGTGCGAGCGTTGGTGCTGGTGCGCTGACCGCGGACCGGCAGGCCGCGACGGTGACGCAGACCCTGGTAGCAGCCGATCTCGACCTTGCGGCGGATGTCGGCCTGGATCTCGCGACGGAGGTCACCCTCGGTCTTGACGTTCTGGTCCACGTACTCGCGGATCTTGACGAGGTCTTCCTCGGTCAGGTCTCGAACACGGGTGTTGCGGTCGACACCAGTGGCGTCCAGCGTCTGCTGGGACAGCGTCCGGCCGATGCCGAACACGTAGGTGAGGGCGACCTCGATGCGCTTGTCGCGCGGGAGGTCAACGCCTTCAACGCGTGCCATTCATGGCTCCTGTTGATACTCGGAGGTCTTCAGCAGTACCGCTCCCAGCCGCCGTATGAGGTACGTACTGGGTCCCCGGCCTCCGACCGGGGGTGTCGCCCTCCATTACCTGATGGACCTGAAGAGGGACGGGTCCTGCATATGTGCTGTTACGTGCGTCGCGCGAAAATCTGCGAGTGCAGTACGTGCGTCAGCCCTGGCGCTGCTTGTGGCGCGGGTTGTCGCAAATGATCATGACCCGGCCGTGACGGCGGATCACCCTGCACTTGTCGCAGATCTTCTTGACGCTCGGCTTGACCTTCATGGGTGTGAGGTTCTCCGGGTCAGTGCCACCACCCCGCGGAAGCGGAGTGCGGGCAAGATCTACTTGTACCGGTAGACGATCCGGCCACGCGTCAGGTCGTACGGAGAAAGCTCCACCACGACCCGGTCGTCAGGGAGGATGCGGATGTAGTGCATGCGCATCTTGCCGCTGATGTGTGCCAGGACCTGGTGGCCGTTCTGGAGCTCGACCTTGAACATGGCGTTCGGAAGAGACTCGACGACAGTGCCCTCGATCTCGATGGCACCTTGCTTCTTGGCCACGCTTCGCCCTTCGAATCGACTACCTTGATCGACTCTGCGCGGTGACGCAGACATGCGAATGCACGAGAGCCGACGCGTCAGTCTACGTCAGTGCACCCGGAAAGACGAATCGAGGATTCTGCCCCACCGGGGAGATCCTTAAGCAAACGCCCGATCCGTGCCATCCGGACGGCGGCGGCGCCGCCCTTAGCCCAGCGGATCCGGCGCCGCGGTGATCCCGTACTCGGCCAGCTTCGCCTTGCCGCCGTCGGGCGCGGTCAGGACCAGCGGGCCCTGCTCGGTCAGGGCGACACTGTGCTCCCAGTGCGAGGACCAGGTGCCGTCCGTCGTGATGACGGTCCAGTCGTCCTCGAGCACCTCGGTCTTGGCCGTGCCGAGGGACACCATCGGCTCGATGGCCAGGCAGAACCCGGGCACCAGCTTGGCCCCGCGGCCGCGCCGCCGCTCCACGTAGTTCAGCAGGTGCGGGTCCATGTGCATCTCGGTGCCGATGCCGTGGCCGCCGTAGTCCTCGATGATCCCGTACTTGCCGCGGGCCGGGCGGGGCTGGCGGCGGATGTAGGTCTCGATGGCGCGGGAGATGTCGACGAGCCGGTTGCCCTGCTTCATGGCCGCGATGCCGGCCCACATCGACTCCTCGGTCACCCGGGAGAGCTCGATCAGCTCCGGAGCGTGACCGCCGCCCACGAACGCGGTGAACGCCGCATCCCCGTGCCAGCCGTCGACGATCGCGCCCGCGTCGATGGAGATGATGTCGCCGTCCTGGAGCACGACGTCGTCGCTCGGGATGCCGTGCACGACGACCTCGTTCTTCGAGGTGCAGATGGTCGCGGGGAAGCCGCCGTAGCCGAGGAAGTTGGACTTCGCGCCGTGCTCGGCGAGGACCTTGCGCGCGACCTCGTCCAGGTCCTTGGTGGTGGCGCCGGGCACCGCGGCCGCGCGGGTCGCGGCGTGGATGGCGGCGACGACAAGGCCCGCCTCACGCATCTTCGCGATCTGCTCGGGGGTCTTGATCTGCACCATGGGGCTTCCGCTCTCCGTCATCCGTACATCAACCGGCTACGTACACAACACTACGACCGCGGTGCCCATGACGGGCACCGCGGCCGAAGCGACGTACTAATGGCTACTTACTTGTCGCCCTTGAGGGCGTCCATCGCGCGCTTCGTGACCTCGTCGACCTTGCCGAGCGCGGAGATCGTCACGACCAGGCCCTGCG
The DNA here is from genome assembly GCF_042740445.1 of Streptomyces sp. NPDC059003. Taxonomy (NCBI): domain Bacteria; kingdom Bacillati; phylum Actinomycetota; class Actinomycetes; order Kitasatosporales; family Streptomycetaceae; genus Streptomyces; species Streptomyces sp. NPDC059003. Next base: position 3,935 of record NZ_JBHYJH010000093.1, read on the forward strand.
TCCGGTAGTAGTCGATGATCGGCTCGGTCTGGGTGTGGTAGACCTCGAGGCGCTTGCGGACGGTCTCCTCGGAGTCGTCGTCGCGCTGGTAGAGCTCGCCGCCGCAGACGTCGCAGACGCCCTCGGCCTTCGGCGGGGAGTACACCACGTGGAAGACGTGGCTGGAGTCCTTGCGGCAGATGCGGCGGCCCGCGATGCGCTTGACCACCTCGTCCTCGGGGACCTCGAGGTCCAGGACCGCGTCCAGCTTCACGTCGTCGGCCTTGAGGGCGACGTCGAGCGCCTCGGCCTGCGAGACGTTCCGCGGGAAGCCGTCGAGCAGGAAGCCGTGCTCGGCGTCCGGCTTGGCCATGCGGTCCTTGGCCATCCCGATGGTGACCTCGTCCGGCACCAGGTTGCCGGCGTCCATGTACGCCTTGGCCTGCTTGCCGAGCTCGGTGCCCTGGCTGATGTTGGCCCGGAAGAGGTCGCCCGTGGAGATGTGCGGGATCGACAGGTTCTTGGCAAGGAACGCGGCCTGCGTACCCTTGCCCGCACCGGGCGGCCCGACGAGGACGATTCGCATCAGCGGAGGAACCCTTCGTAGTTGCGCTGCTGGAGCTGGCTCTCGATCTGCTTCACGGTCTCCAGACCCACACCCACGATGATGAGGATGCTCGTTCCACCGAAGGGGAAGTTCTGGTTCGCGCCGAAGCCCACCAACGCCATCGTTGGCACAAGAGCGATCAGACCCAGATACAGCGAGCCCGGCCAGGTGATCCGGTTGAGTACGTAGCTCAGGTACTCAGCGGTCGGTCGGCCAGCCCGGATGCCCGGGATGAAGCCACCATACTTCTTCATGTTGTCCGCGACTTCCTCCGGGTTGAAGGAGATCGCCACGTAGAAGAAGGCGAAGAACACGATCAGGACGAAGTAGGTGACGATGTAAATCGGGTGGTCACCCTTGGTCAGGTTCTGCTCGATCCAGGTCTTCCACCCGGACTGGCCACCCGCGAACTGCGCGACGAGGGCCGGAATGTAGAGCAGTGACGAGGCAAAGATCACAGGGATGATGCCCGCCTGATTGACCTTCAGCGGGATGTACGTCGACGTACCGCCGTAGGACCGGCGGCCGATCATGCGCTTCGCGTACTGCACCGGGATGCGGCGCTGTGCCTGCTCGACGAAGACGACCAGGCCGACCATGAAGAGTCCGACCAGGATGACGGTGAAGAACTCGATCCAGCCGCCCGCCAGGTCGCCCTGCTTCTTGATGCCCCACAGGGCGGCGGGGAAGGTCGCGGCGATCGAGATGAACATCAGGATCGACATGCCGTTGCCGATGCCGCGGTCGGTGATGAGCTCGCCGAGCCACATCACGCACGCCGTACCGGCGGTCATGGTGACCACCATCGTGATGGTCCCGAAGATCGACTGGTCGGGAACGATGTCCGAGGCGACCGAGCAGCCCTGGAAGAGGGTGCCGGTGCGGGCGGTGGCGACCAGGCCGGTGCCCTGCAGGATCGCGAGCGCGATGGTCAGATAGCGCGTGTACTGCGTGATCTTCGCCGTGCCTGCCTGGCCCTCCTTCTTCAGGGCCTCCAGGCGCGGGATCACCACGGTAAGCAGCTGCAGGATGATGCTCGCCGTGATGTACGGCATGATGCCGAGCGCGAAGATCGTGATCTGCAGCAGTGCGCCACCGCTGAACATGTTCACCAGGCCGAACAGGCCCTGGTTGGCGTTCGCCTGGTCAATGCACTTCTGGACATTCGTGTAGTCGACGCCGGGAATCGGGATATGCGTCCCGAGCCGGTAGATCACGATGATGCCGAGCGTGAAGAGCAGCTTCTTGCGCAGGTCGGGCGTCTTGAACGCCCGGGCGAACGCGGTGAGCACGGTGCCTCCTGCGACCCCCGCGCTACTGCGTCAGAGGTGACGGTGATGAGTCCGACGGATAAGTACGTAACTTGCCACGGGTACAACAGGCAAGAACCGCCCGGCCGGTCGCGAGGACAGACCGCGCGGAAAGTAACAGTGCACGCCACCTTACCGGCGACCGTGCCCCCCTTGGAACGACCAACCGGGGATGCCCCTTTTGTGGGGCATCCCCGGTCGGGATCGCTCAAGTCATCGAGACGCCTGGAAAATTCAGACGAGCTCGGTGACGGTACCGCCGGCGGCGGTGATCTTCTCCTTGGCGGAGCCGGAGACGGCGTCAACCGTCACCTGCAGCGCCACGGTGATCTCGCCCTGGCCGAGGACCTTGACAAGGCTGTTCTTGCGAACGGCGCCCTTGGCGACCAGGTCGGCCACCGTGACCTCGCCACCCTCGGGGTAGAGGGCAGCGAGCTTGTCCAGGTTGACGACCTGGTACTCGGTCTTGAACGGGTTCTTGAAGCCCTTCAGCTTCGGGAGACGCATGTGGAGGGGCATCTGGCCACCCTCGAAGCGCTCCGGAACCTGGTAGCGGGCCTTCGTGCCCTTGGTACCACGACCGGCCGTCTTACCCTTCGACGCCTCACCACGACCGACACGGGTCTTGGCGGTCTTGGCGCCCGGGGCGGGACGGAGGTTGTGGATCTTGAGCGGGTTCTGCTCCGCCATGATCAGTCGACCTCCTCAACCGTCACGAGGTGGCGGACGGTGTGCACCATGCCGCGGAACTCGGGGCGGTCCTCCTTGACGACCTGCGTGTTGATGCCCTTGAGGCCAAGGGAGCGCAGGGTGTCGCGGTGGTTCTGCTTGCTGCCGATGTACGACTTCGTCTGCGTGATCTTGAGCTGAGCCATGATTACGCACCCGCTCCCGCACGCGCACGCAGGAGAGCCGCGGGGGCGACGTCCTCGAGCGGCAGACCACGGCGGGCCGCGATCTCCTCGGGACGCTGCAGGCCCTTGAGGGCCGCCACGGTCGCGTGCACGATGTTGATCGCGTTGTCGGAGCCGAGCGACTTCGACAGGATGTCGTGAACGCCGGCGCACTCCAGGACGGCGCGCACCGGGCCACCGGCGATAACACCGGTACCGGGGGAAGCAGGCTTCAGCAGGACGACGCCCGCGGCCTTCTCACCCTGGATGGGGTGGGGGATGGTGCCCTGGATACGGGGGACCTTGAAGAAGTGCTTCTTGGCCTCCTCCACACCCTTGGCGATGGCGGCCGGCACCTCCTTGGCCTTGCCGTAACCGACACCCACGGTGCCGTCACCGTCGCCCACCACGACCAGCGCGGTGAAGCTGAAGCGACGACCACCCTTCACAACCTTGGCGACGCGGTTGATCGCGACAACGCGCTCAACGTACGCGGTCTTCTCGGCGGCAGCAGCGCCACCGTCGCGACCCTTCCGGTCCCGCCGCTCGCCGCCACCGGCACCGCCACCGCGGCGCTGGGGTCCAGCCATTGGAATTACCTCTCTCTGTTTCCGCTAGCTACGGAACCAGGACTCAGAACTTGAGTCCGGCTTCGCGGGCGGCGTCCGCCAGGGCGGCGATGCGCCCGGCGTACTGGTTACCACCACGGTCGAACACGACAGCCTCGACACCGGCGGCCTTGGCGCGCTCGGCGACCAGGGCGCCGACCTGCTTGGCCTGCGCGGACTTGTCGCCCTCGCCACCACGGATCGACGCGTCCAGGGTGGACGCCGACGCCAGGGTGTGACCCTTCACGTCGTCGATCACCTGGGCCACGATGTTCCGGTTGGAACGCGTCACGACCAGGCGCGGACGCTCGGCCGTACCGGAGATGTGCTTCCGGATACGAATGTGACGGCGCTTGATGGCAGCACGCTTGTAAGCGTCGCCCTTAGCAATCTTGACACCGTATGCCATGGCTTACTTACCCGCCTTTCCGACCTTGCGGCGGATGACTTCGCCCTCGTACTTGACACCCTTGGCCTTGTACGGGTCAGGCTTGCGCAGCTTGCGGATGTTGGCCGCAACCTCGCCGACCTTCTGCTTGTCGATGCCCTCGACCGAGAACTTGGTCGGCGACTCGACCTTGAACGAGATGCCCTCGGGCGCCTCGATCAGGATCGGGTGGCTGTAGCCGAGCGAGAACTCCAGGTTGGAGCCCTTCGCCAGGACGCGGTAACCGACACCGCTGATCTCGAGCTTCTTCACGTAACCCTGGGTCACGCCGGTGATCATGTTCGCCACCAGCGTGCGGGACAGGCCGTGCAGGGCCTTGTTCTGACGCTCGTCGTTGGGACGGGTGACGTTCAGAACGCCGTCCTCGCCCTTAGCGATCTCGATCGGCGCGACAACGGTGTGGCTCAGGGTGCCCTTGGGGCCCTTCACCGAGACCGTCTGCCCGTCGATGGTGACGTCCACGCCGGCGGGAACCGTGATGGGGAGCTTGCCAATACGCGACATAGCTGTTTCCTCCGTTCCCTTCCGCTACCAGACGTAGGCGAGGACTTCCCCACCCACGCCCTTCTTGCCCGCCTGCTGGCCGGTGAGCAGACCGTGCGACGTGGAGATGATGGCCACGCCCAGGCCGCCGAGCACCTTCGGCAGGTTGGTGGACTTCGCGTAAACCCGCAGACCGGGCTTGGAGATCCGCTTGATGCCCGCGATGGAGCGCTCACGGTTGGGGCCGAACTTCAGCTCCAGGACGAGGTTCTTGCCGACCTCGGCGTCCTCGACCTTCCAGCCCGTGATGAAGCCCTCCTGCTGGAGGATCTCCGCGATGTGCGACTTGATCTTGCTGTGCGGCATCGCCACGGTGTCGTGGTACGCCGAGTTCGCGTTCCGCAGACGCGTAAGCATGTCTGCGATCGGATCAGTCATGGTCATGAATTGGCCTTCGGCCTCTCTCGCCGGGGTTTCCTGTATGCGCCATCCCTCTCCCCACTCATGGGCGGGACGGGTGCGGCGCGGGGACCTACGGCGTAGTAAGTCGTACGAGGGCGGCGGGCGCCCAACCACACAAGCCTAAGGCATGCGCGACTGGGCCCCCACCGGCCTCATTGCTTACCGAGAGCCTCCGGTAATCCCAACTAGGGGACTACCAGGAGCTCTTGGTCACGCCCGGCAGCTCGCCACGGTGAGCCATCTCACGAAGGCACACGCGGCACAGGCCGAACTTGCGGTACACGGAGTGCGGACGGCCGCAGCGCTGGCAGCGGGTGTACGCGCGCACACCGAACTTGGGCTTGCGAGCAGCCTTAGCGATCAGAGCCTTCTTCGCCATCTCGCTTACGCCTCCTTGAACGGGAAGCCGAGGTGACGAAGGAGCGCACGGCCCTCAGCGTCGTTGGTCGCCGTGGTCACCACGGTGATGTCCATACCCCGGACGCGGTCGATCTTGTCCTGGTCGATCTCGTGGAACATGACCTGCTCCGTGAGACCGAAGGTGTAGTTGCCACGGCCGTCGAACTGCTTGGGGGACAGACCACGGAAGTCGCGGATGCGCGGCAGCGCGAGCGACAGGGTGCGGTCCAGGAACTCCCACATGCGGTCGCCACGGAGCGTGACGTGGGCACCGATCGGCTGGCCCTCGCGCAGCTTGAACTGCGCGATGGACTTGCGGGCCTTGGTGATGGCCGGCTTCTGACCGGTGATCGTGGTCAGGTCACGGACGGCACCGTCCATGAGCTTGGAGTCACGGGCGGCGTCGCCGACACCCATGTTCACCACGATCTTGACGAGGCCGGGGATCTGCATGACGTTCTCGTACGAGAACTCCTCCTGCAGCTTGCCCTTGATCTCCTCGCGGTACTTCGTCTTGAGGCGCGGAGTGGTGGTGGTCGTCATCAGATGTCCTCACCCGTCCGCTTGGCAACGCGGATCTTGTTGCCCTCGTCGTCAAAGCGGTAGCCGACGCGGGTAACGACCTTCTTGCCGTCCTTCTCCACGACGAGCTGGACATTGCTCACGTGGATCGGGGCCTCGGTCGTCACGATGCCGCCGGCCTGCGAGCCGCTGGCGGTCGGACCGGCCTTGGTGTGCTTCTTGACCCGGTTGACACCCTCGACCAGGACGCGCTCGTCGCGCGGGTAAGCGGCAATGACCTTGCCCTGCTTGCCCTTGTCCTTGCCGGTGATGACCTGGACCAGGTCACCCTTCTTGATCTTCATGCTTACAGCACCTCCGGCGCGAGCGAGATGATCTTCATGAACTTCTTCTCGCGCAGCTCACGGCCGACCGGGCCGAAGATACGGGTGCCGCGAGGGTCGCCGTCGTTCTTCAGAATGACGGCGGCGTTCTCGTCGAAGCGGATGTACGAGCCGTCCGGACGGCGGCGCTCCTTGACGGTGCGAACGATGACCGCCTTGACGACGTCACCCTTCTTCACGTTGCCACCGGGGATTGCGTCCTTGACGGTGGCGACGATGACGTCACCGATGCCCGCGTAGCGGCGACCCGAGCCACCGAGAACACGGATGGTGAGGATTTCCTTCGCACCCGTGTTGTCGGCGACGCGAAGTCGCGACTCCTGCTGGATCACGTCTATCTCCTGTGTGTCTGCCGGTTCCCGGCAGGGGCTTCGCTCTTACGAGGTCGGCCCCTGCCGAGCCTGGCGGAACTGATCCGAGGGGAAACCCCCTCGGAAATTACTTGGCCTTCTCGAGGATCTCGACGACGCGCCAGCGCTTCGTCGCGGACAGCGGCCGGGTCTCCATGAGGAGGACGCGGTCGCCGACACCCGCGGCGTTCTGCTCGTCGTGCGCCTTGAGCTTGTTCGTACGGCGGATGACCTTGCCGTACAGCGCGTGCTTGACACGGTCCTCGACGGCGACGACGACGGTCTTGTCCATCTTGTCGCTGACGACCAGACCCTCACGGGTCTTGCGGAAACCGCGGGCGGTCTTCTCTTCAGTCACGTTGCTCTCGCTCATCAGGCGCTCTCCACCGTCTCGATGCCCAGCTCGCGCTCACGCATCAGGGTGTAGATCCGCGCGATGTCCTTGCGGACGGCCTTCAGCCGACCGTGGTTCTCGAGCTGACCCGTCGCCGCCTGGAAGCGGAGGTTGAACAGCTCTTCCTTGGCCTCGCGGAGCTTGTTCAGAAGCTCCTCGTTGCCCAGCTCGCGCAGCTCGGACGCCTTGGTACCGGCCGACATCACGCTTCACCTGCCTCGCGCTTGACGATCCGGCACTTCATCGGCAGCTTGTGGGCGGCACGAGTCAGAGCCTCACGGGCGATCTTCTCGTTGGGGTAGGACAGCTCGAACATCACGCGACCAGGCTTGACGTTCGCAACCCACCACTCCGGCGAACCCTTACCGGAACCCATGCGGGTCTCGGCAGGCTTCTTGGTCAGCGGGCGGTCCGGGTAAATGTTGATCCAGACCTTGCCGCCACGCTTGATGTGGCGGGTCATCGCGATACGCGCGGCCTCGATCTGGCGGTTGGTCACGTACGCCGGGCCCATGGCCTGGATGCCGTACTCGCCGAACGCCACCTGCGTACCACCCTTGCTCATGCCAGAGCGCTTGGGGTGGTGCTGCTTGCGGTGCTTGACCCTACGGGGGATCAGCATGTCGGTCAGGCCTCCGTTCCGGTGCTCTCAGCAGCCGGAGCGGCAGCGGCGGGAGCCTCGGCCTTGGGGGCCTCGGCAGCCGGCGCGGACTGCTGCTGCGGCTTGCGACCGCGGCCGCCACGCTCGCCACCGCGGCCACCACGGGCCGGGCGGTCGTTGCCACCACGGGCCGGGCGGTTGCCGGCGCGGGCAGCGGCGTTCTCGGCGCGGACCTCGGCGATGTTCTTGACGTCGCCCTTGTAGATCCAGACCTTCACGCCGATGCGGCCGAAGGTCGTCTTGGCCTCGAAGAAGCCGTAGTCGACGTTCGCGCGGAGCGTGTGCAGGGGCACACGGCCCTCGCGGTAGAACTCCGAGCGGGACATCTCGGCGCCGCCGAGACGGCCACCACACTGGATCTTGATGCCCTTGGCGCCCGCCTTCATGGCCGACTGCATGCTCTTGCGCATGGCACGGCGGAAGGAGACGCGGGAGGACAGCTGCTCCGCAACGGCCTGGGCCACGAGCTGAGCGTCGACCTCGGGGTTCTTGACCTCGAGGATGTTCAGCTGGACCTGCTTGCCCGTGAGCTTCTCGAGGTCACCGCGGATGCGGTCGGCCTCGGCGCCACGGCGGCCGATGACGATGCCGGGACGAGCGGTGTGGATGTCCACACGCACGCGGTCACGGGTGCGCTCGATCTCCACCTTCGAGATGCCGGCGCGCTCCATGCCGGACGTCATCATCCGACGGATGGCGACGTCTTCCTTGACGTAGTCCTTGTACAGCTTGTCGGCGTACCAACGCGACTTGAAGTCGGTCGTGACACCGAGCCGGAACCCGTGCGGGTTTACCTTCTGGCCCATTACCGGGTTCCTTCCTTGCTGCTGACGACCACGGTGATGTGGCTGGTCCGCTTACGGATCCGGTAGGCACGGCCCTGGGCACGCGGACGGAACCGCTTCAGGGTCGGGCCCTCGTCCACGTACGCCTCGCTGATGAACAGCGACGAGGCGTCCGTGTGGTCGTAGTTGTGCGCGGCGTTGGCGATGGCGCTGTCCAGCACCTTGCCCACCGGCACGCTCGCGGCCTGCGGGGCGAAACGCAGGACCGCCTGAGCCTCCGTGGCGTCCATGCCACGGATGAGGTCCACCACGCGGCGGGCCTTCATGGGCGTGACGCGGATGTACCGCGCCTGGGCCCTGGCTTCCATGGTTGTCCCTTCGGTGTTAGTCATAGTCGATTCCACCCCGCCTTAGCGGCGCTTCGACTTCCGGTCGTCCTTGACGTGACCCCGGAAGGTGCGCGTCGGCGAGAACTCGCCGAGCTTGTGGCCGACCATCGACTCGGTGACGAACACCGGAATGTGGGTCTTGCCGTTGTGCACCGCGAGCGTGTGGCCCAGCATGGCCGGCACGATCATGGAGCGACGGGACCAGGTCTTGATGACGTTCTTGGTGCCGGCTTCGTTCTGGGCGTCCACCTTCTTGATCAGGTGGTCGTCGACGAAGGGCCCCTTCTTGAGACTGCGCGGCATCTAAACCCGCTCCTAGCGCTTCTTGTTCGTCTTGCGGCGGCGGACGATGTACTTGCTCGACGCCTTCTTGGGCGAGCGAGTACGACCTTCCTTCTGACCCCACGGGGAGACCGGGTGGCGACCACCGGAGGTCTTGCCCTCACCACCACCGTGCGGGTGGTCAACCGGGTTCATGACGACACCGCGCACGGTCGGGCGGACGCCCTTCCAGCGCATGCGGCCGGCCTTGCCCCAGTTGATGTTCGACTGCTCGGCGTTGCCGACCTCGCCGATGGTGGCGCGGCAGCGGACGTCGACCAGGCGGATCTCGCCGGACGGCATGCGCAGGTGGGCCATCGAGCCCTCCTTGGCGAGCAGCTGCACCGAGGCACCCGCGGAGCGGGCGAACTTGGCGCCGCCGCCCGGACGGAGCTCGATCGCGTGGATCGTGGTACCGACCGGGATGTTGCGCAGGGCCAGGTTGTTGCCGGGCTTGATGTCGGCGCCAGGGCCGTTCTCCACCCGGTCACCCTGCGCCAGGCCGCGCGGGGCGATGATGTAGCGCTTCTCGCCGTCCGCGTAGTGCAGAAGGGCGATGCGCGCGGTGCGGTTCGGGTCGTACTCGATGTGCGCGACCTTCGCCGGCACGCCGTCCTTGTCGTGACGACGGAAGTCGATCACGCGGTAGGCGCGCTTGTGTCCGCCACCCTGGTGGCGAACGGTCACACGACCGGCGTTGTTACGGCCGCCCTTGCTGTGCAGCGGGCGGACCAGCGACTTCTCCGGCGTGGACCGCGTGACCTCGACGAAGTCGGCGACGGAGGAGCCACGGCGGCCCGGCGTCGTCGGCTTGTACTTGCGGATTCCCATTTCTCAGTCCTCGTCCGATATTCGGACCAGGGCGCTCCGTTAGGAGGCCTGGCCGAAGATGTCGATACGGTCGCCCTCAGCGAGGGTCACGATCGCGCGCTTGGAGTCGGCACGCTTGCCGAAACCGGTGCGGGTGCGCTTGCGCTTGCCCTGGCGGTTGAGCGTGTTGACACCGGTGACCTTGACCGAGAAGACCGCCTCGACGGCCTGCTTGATCTGGGTCTTGTTGGCACGCGGGTCGACGACGAAGGTGTACTTGCCCTCGTCGAGCAGCGCGTAGCTCTTCTCGGAGACGACCGGCTTGACGAGGACGTCACGGGGGTCCGTGAAGCTCTTGCTCAGCGGCGTCTCGACGGTGTTCTTGCCCTCGGTGGCGTGGCGCTTCGCCTTGGCGACGCGCGCGGCCTTGGCGGCCTTGGCGGCCTTCGAGGCGATAGCGGGGTGACGGATAGCCATCAGGCCTCGCTCCCTTCGGTGTCAGCGGCCTTGGGGCCAGACACGAAGGACTCGAAAGCGGCCTGGGTGAAGACCACGTCGTCCGAGACGAGAACGTCGTACGTGTTCAGCTGGCCCGGCTCCAGGATGTGCACCTGGGGCAGGTTGCGGGCGGACAGCAGGGCCTTCTCGTCCTCGCGGCCGATGACCAGGAGCACGTTCTTGCGCTCGCTGATCTTGGCAAGGAGGGCCTTGGCGGCCTTGGTGGAGATGTCGCCCGCGACCACGTCGGTGACGACGTGGATGCGGTTGTTGCGGGCCCGGTCGGTGAGGGCGTGGCGCAGGGCCGCGGCCTTCATCTTCTTCGGGGTCCGCTGCGAGTAGTCACGCGGCACGGGGCCGTGGACCACGCCACCGCCGGCGAACTGCGGCGCACGGGTCGAACCCTGACGCGCGCGGCCGGTGCCCTTCTGGCGGTACGGCTTCTTGCCACCGCCGCGGACCTCGCCACGGGTCTTGGTCTTGTGCGTGCCCTGGCGGGCAGCGGCCAGCTGCGCGACAACGACCTGGTGGATCAGCGGGATGCTGACCTTCTCGACGTCGAAGATCTCCGCGGGGAGCTCGACGGTCCCGGCCTTGTCGCCTGCCGGCGAAAGGATGTCAATGGTGCTCATCGGTTCCTCAAGCCCCCTTGGCCGCGGTACGGACCAGGACGAGGCCGCCGTTCGGACCGGGAACCGCTCCCTTGATGAGGAGCAGGCCCTTCTCCGCGTCAACGGCGTGAACGGTCAGGTTCTGGGTGGTGACCCGCTCGTTGCCCATGCGGCCAGCCATGCGGAGGCCCTTGAACACACGGCCAGGGGTGGCGCAGCCACCGATGGAACCGGGCGAGCGGTGCTTGCGCTGGGTGCCGTGGCTGGAGCCGAGGCCACCGAAGTTGTGGCGCTTCATGACACCGGCGAAGCCCTTGCCCTTGCTCTTGCCGGTCACGTCGACCTTGACGCCGGACTCGAAGGTCTCGGCGGTCAGCTCCTGGCCGAGGGTGTACTCGCTGGCGTCAGCGGTACGGATCTCGACGAGGTGACGACGGGGGGTCACGTCGGCCTTGGCGAAGTGGCCCTTGAGGGGCTTGTTCACCTTGCGCGGGTCGATCTCGCCGAAGGCGATCTGGACCGACTCGTAGCCGTCGCTGTCATTCGTACGGACCTGGGTAACGACACAGGGCCCGGCCTTGACCACGGTCACCGGGACGACACGGTTGTTCTCGTCCCAGACCTGGGTCATGCCGAGCTTCTCGCCCAGGATGCCCTTGATCTGCTTGGTCATCTCTTCCGTGCCTCTCAGAGCTTGATCTCGATGTCGACGCCGGCCGGAAGGTCCAGGCGCATCAGCGAGTCAACGGTCTTGGGCGTCGGGTCGAGGATGTCGATCAGGCGCTTGTGCGTGCGCATCTCGAAGTGCTCGCGCGAGTCCTTGTACTTGTGCGGCGACTTGATGACGCAGTACACGTTCTTCTCAGTGGGCAGCGGCACCGGGCCCGCGACCGACGCACCAGTGCGGGTCACCGTCTCGACGATCTTCTTCGCCGAGGAGTCGATGACCTCGTGGTCGTAGGCCTTGAGCCGGATGCGGATCTTCTGTCCCGCCATGGCTACTTAGTAGTCCTTTGTCTCGAACGCTCTGGCCCCCGGGAGGTCCTCTTTTCTACTTCCATCCGACCCACGCGGTCGGGCGTGTCGCAGTCCCGCTCACACAGATCTCCCGAAGGATTTCCCTGCTAGGGGCTGCGGCCCTGGATGACCGCGGGTCCGGGGGAAGAAACCCACCGGGCGCCTGGCCGAGCCTCCGCGCTGCACTTCCCGAAAGATTCCCGTACGTCCGCCACAGCGCTGCCTTACGGCAGATGGGGCGACGAGTACTGTGGGACTCGCTTTCAGTCCTCCCGGCGGGAGGCGCGCAGCATCGGCACTCAACCGAGCAACCTGAACAGTGTGCCACACCTGGGACGACGAAGGCCAATCGAGCCGATTGTCAAGCCGCTCGGCCGGGGCTCGCCGCCAGAAGAACCCCCTTCGCCCAACGGCGGACCGACGGCGGTCCGACGACAGGAAGCCCCGCTCGCCACAGGGCGAGCGGGGCTTCTTGTTGCTCAGTGCAGAGCAGCCGGGTCAGACCCGATCCACAAGCAAGGGAACTTACTTGTTGATCTTGGTGACCTGGCCGGCGCCGACGGTCCGGCCACCCTCACGGATGGCGAACTTCAGGCCCTCCTCCATGGCGACCGGCTGGATGAGCTCCACCTTCATCTCGGTGTTGTCACCCGGCATGACCATCTCGGTGCCCTCGGGGAGGGTCACAACGCCCGTCACGTCCGTCGTACGGAAGTAGAACTGCGGACGGTAGTTGTTGAAGAACGGCGTGTGGCGGCCACCCTCGTCCTTGGAGAGGATGTAGGCCTGCGCCTCGAACTCGGTGTGCGGCGTGACCGAGCCCGGCTTGATGATGACCTGGCCGCGCTCGACGTCCTCGCGCTTGATGCCGCGGAGCAGCAGACCGACGTTCTCACCGGCCTGGCCCTCGTCGAGCAGCTTGCGGAACATCTCGATGCCGGTGACCGTGGTGGTGGTCTTCTCCTGCTTGATGCCGATGATGTCAACGGTCTCGTTGACCTTCAGGACACCACGCTCGATACGACCGGTGACGACGGTGCCACGACCGGTGATCGTGAAGACGTCCTCGATCGGCATCAGGAACGGCTTGTCGACGTCACGCTCGGGCTGCGGGATGGCCTCGTCGACGGCCTTCATCAGGTCGAGGACGGACTTGCCCCACTCGGCGTCGCCCTCGAGCGCCTTGAGCGCCGAGACCTTGACGACCGGGACGTCGTCGCCCGGGAACTCGTACTCGGAGAGGAGCTCACGGACCTCGAGCTCGACGAGCTCCAGGATCTCCTCGTCGTCCACCATGTCGGCCTTGTTCAGGGCGACGACGATGTACGGAACGCCGACCTGGCGGGCCAGGAGCACGTGCTCCTTGGTCTGCGGCATCGGGCCGTCGGTGGCGGCGACCACGAGGATGGCGCCGTCCATCTGCGCCGCACCCGTGATCATGTTCTTGATGTAGTCCGCGTGACCGGGGCAGTCGACGTGGGCGTAGTGACGCGTCTCCGTCTGGTACTCGACGTGCGCGATGGAGATGGTGATACCGCGCTGGCGCTCCTCGGGAGCCTTGTCGATCTGGTCAAAGGCCGAGGCCTCGTTCAGGTCGGGGTACGCGTCGTGCAGCACCTTGGTAATGGCGGCCGTGAGGGTCGTCTTACCGTGGTCGATGTGACCGATGGTGCCGATGTTGACGTGCGGCTTAGTCCGCTCGAACTTCGCCTTCGCCACTGGGGTCCTCCTGTGGAGTGGTTCTGTACGCCTTACTTCATCGGCGCCAGGTGATCTTTGCTGGGGTGCCCGGGGCCCGGGGCACTCCGTCCCGGTAAGGGCCGGAACGCCCCGGAAGCTCCGGAGTCAAGCCTAAAGCGTGAACTCGGGTGAGTTACTCGCCCTTGGCCTTCGCGATGATCTCCTCGGCGACGTTCCGCGGAACCTCGGCGTAGGAGTCGAACTGCATCGAGTAGCTTGCGCGACCCGACGTCTTGCTGCGGAGGTCTCCGACGTAGCCGAACATCTCCGACAGCGGGACCAGGCCCTTGACGACCCGGGCGCCACTGCGCTCCTCCATGGCCTGGATCTGGCCACGGCGGGAGTTGATGTCGCCGATGACGTCGCCCATGTAGTCCTCGGGCGTGGTGACCTCGACGGCCATCATCGGCTCGAGCAGCACGGGGCTGGCCTTGCGCGCGGCCTCCTTGAAGGCCTGCGAACCGGCGATCTTGAAGGCGAGCTCGGAGGAGTCGACCTCGTGGTAGGCACCGTCGATGAGCGTGACGCGGACGCCCGTCATCTCGTAGCCCGCCAGGATGCCGAACTGCATGGCCTCCTGCGCACCGGCGTCCACCGACGGGATGTACTCCCGCGGGATGCGGCCACCGGTGACCTTGTTCACGAACTCGTACGACGCGTCGCCGTCCGTGATGGGCTCGATCGCGATCTGCACCTTGGCGAACTGACCGGTACCACCGGTCTGCTTCTTGTGGGTGTAGTCCACGCGCTCGACGGCCTTGCGGATCGTCTCGCGGTACGCGACCTGCGGCTTGCCGACGTTCGCCTCGACGCGGAACTCGCGCTTCATGCGGTCGACGAGCACCTCGAGGTGAAGCTCGCCCATACCACCGATGATGGTCTGGCCGGTCTCCTCGTCCGAGTGGACCTGGAAGGAGGGGTCCTCCTCCGAGAGGCGCTGGATGGCGACACCCAGCTTCTCCTGGTCACCCTTGGACTTCGGCTCGATGGCGACCTGGATCACCGGCGCCGGGAAGTCCATGGACTCCAGGATGACCGGGGCCTTCTCGTCACAGAGCGTCTCGCCCGTGGTGGTCTGCTTCAGACCCATGACGGCGACGATGTCGCCGGCGCCCACCGACTCGATCTCCTCACGCTTGTTCGCGTGCATGCGGTAGATCTTGCCGATGCGCTCCTTCTTGCCCTTGACGGAGTTCAGCACGGCGGTGCCGGAGTCCAGGCGACCGGAGTAGATCCGGACGAAGGTGAGCTTGCCGAGGTGCGGGTCGCTCGCGATCTTGAACGCGAGGGCGGCCAGCGGCTCGTCGTCGGACGGCTTGCGCTTGACGACCTCGTCCGGGTCCTTCACGCCGTGGCCCTCGATGGCCTCGACGTCCAGGGGGGAGGGCAGGTAGCGCACGACGGCGTCGAGCAGGGGCTGAACGCCCTTGTTCTTGAACGCGGTGCCGCAGAACACGGGGGTGACGGTGGTGTCGCCGCCCTTGCCGGAGGCGATGGTGATGCGACGGATCGCCGCGTACAGCTGCTCCTCGGTGGGCTCCTGGCCCTCGAGGTACAGCTCCATCATCTGCTCGTCGTTCTCGGCGACGGCCTCGAGCAGCTTGCCGCGCCACTCGTCGGCGGCCTCGGCGTGCGTGTCCGGGATGTCGACGATGTCGTAGGCCTCGCCCATCTTGGTCTCGGCGGACCAGACGAAGGCCTTCATCGTGACGAGGTCGACGACGCCCTTGAAGTCAGCCTCCGCGCCGATGGGCAGCTGCATGACGATCGGGGTCGCACCGAGGCGGTCGACGATCATGTCGACGCAGCGGTGGAACTCGGCACCCGTGCGGTCGAGCTTGTTGACGAAGCAGATGCGCGGGACGCCGTAGCGGTCCGCCTGACGCCACACGGTCTCGGACTGGGGCTCGACACCGGCGACGCCGTCGAACACCGTCACGGCACCGTCGAGCACGCGCAGGGAGCGCTCCACCTCGACGGTGAAGTCGACGTGACCCGGGGTGTCGATGATGTTGATCGTGTGATCGACGTCGTTCAGCGGCCAGTGACAGGTGGTGGCAGCAGAGGTGATCGTGATGCCACGCTCCTGCTCCTGCTCCATCCAGTCCATCGTGGCGGCACCGTCGTGGACCTCACCGATCTTGTACGAGACACCGGTGTAGAACAGGATCCGCTCGGTGGTCGTCGTCTTGCCCGCGTCGATGTGAGCCATGATGCCGATGTTGCGCACCTTGGCCAGGTCAAGTGAAGTGGTAGCCATATCGGCTCAGTCTTCTCTCGGTCTCGATGGGGGTAGCGACTACCAGCGGTAGTGCGCGAAGGCCTTGTTGGACTCGGCCATCTTGTGGGTGTCCTCGCGCTTCTTCACAGCGGCACCCAGGCCGTTGGAGGCGTCGAGGAGCTCGTTGAGCAGACGCTCGGTCATGGTCTTCTCGCGACGGGCGCGGGAGTAACCGACCAGCCAGCGCAGGGCCAGCGTGTTGGCGCGACCGGGCTTGACCTCGATCGGCACCTGGTAGGTCGCACCACCGACGCGGCGGGACTTGACCTCGAGGGTCGGCTTGATGTTCTCGAGCGCGCGCTTCAGCGTGATGACCGGGTCGTTGCCGGTCTTCTCGCGCAGACCCTCCATGGCGCCGTAGACGATGCGCTCGGCGGTGGAGCGCTTGCCGTTCAGCAGCACCTTGTTGATGAGGGAGGTCACCAGAGGAGAACCGTAGACCGGGTCAATGATGACCGGGCGCTTCGGGGCGGGGCCCTTACGAGGCATTCTTACTTCTCCTTCTTGGCGCCGTAGCGGCTGCGGGCCTGCTTGCGGTTCTTGACACCCTGGGTGTCGAGGGAGCCGCGGATGATCTTGTAGCGAACACCCGGCAGGTCCTTCACACGGCCGCCGCGCACGAGCACGATGGAGTGCTCCTGCAGGTTGTGTCCCTCACCCGGAATGTAGGCCGTGACCTCGATGCCGGAGGTCAGACGCACACGCGCGACCTTACGGAGGGCCGAGTTCGGCTTCTTCGGGGTGGTCGTGAACACACGCGTGCAGACGCCGCGGCGCTGGGGCGAACCCTCGAGTGCGGGCGTCTTGTTCTTCTCGACCTTGTCCTGCCGGCCCTTGCGGACCAGCTGCTGGATCGTAGGCACTACTTCTCCGGTTTCTGTGTGCCGAGTAGTAAAGCTAACCTGGAACGTTGCCGACCCACGCGGTCGGGTGTGTCGAATGCTGCAGACTCCCGCTGAAGGCGAGGAGGGCGCAGATTACGGTGGCCGGATTGGGCCCGCCGTGCGGCTGAAGACACGCACACGAGCCCGGGCACACCCCAGGCACAAGGTCTGAGCGTACCTACCTCATTCGCTGCGGTCAAAACAAATACCCCGCACACGGGACACGCCGGGCAGCGCCCCTGTCAATTCGAGGACGCCGCCACGATAAGCAGCAGGAGCAGCGCCCAGCCCGCGATCGACAGCCAGCCCAGGGCCAGGCCCGCCACCGCCATGCCGTCGCCGCGCTCGTCCGTGCGACGGATCTCACCCCGCGCCATATGGCCGAGGATGACCGCGGGAACGCCCGTCGCGCCGAGCGTGAGGAAGGTCGCGACGCCGCACACCAGCGCCGCGGTGGCCTTGCTGTTGGTGGGCGGCACCGGAGCGGGCATGAAGGTGTGCGGCACGCCCGGCATGGTCTGCTGGAAGCCGGTCGGGCCCTGCGGGAGGTCGGCGACGAGGAGCCCCAGCTCCCCCACGGTCCGCGCCTTGTAGGCACGCTCGATGCGCCGCTCGTACTCGGGCTGCTGGAGGCGGCCCTCGGCGAAGCCCGCGCGCAGCACGTCGACGGCACGCTCACGGTCGGAATTCCCTGCCAGCATCGACGGCTGGCCCTGCTGTCCCGGCCACGGCGCCGGCTGCCACGACGGATTCGACACGAAACGCACACTCCCCCACACCGTTGTGCCCTCCATCATGCGTCAAAGCGCCGCAGGGCGGCCACCCGATCCTTCTCGGGTGACCGCCCTGCGGCGTATGACTCGCTTACTGGTTGTACGGACCGTAGTCGTAGTCCTCCAGCGGCACGGCCTGGCCGGAGCCGGTGCCGAACGGCGAGTAGTCGATGTCGTCGTAGCCGACGGCCGAGTACATCGCGGCCTTGGCCTCCTCGGTCGGCTCGACCCGGATGTTGCGGTAGCGGGACAGGCCCGTACCGGCCGGGATGAGCTTACCGATGATGACGTTCTCCTTGAGGCCGATGAGGCTGTCGGACTTGGCGTTGATCGCCGCATCCGTCAGGACTCGGGTCGTCTCCTGGAAGGAGGCGGCCGACAGCCAGGACTCCGTCGCCAGCGAGGCCTTGGTGATACCCATCAGCTGCGGACGGCCGGAGGCGGGGTGACCGCCCTCGGTGACCACACGACGGTTCTCGGTCTCGAACTTCGAGCGCTCGACGAGCTCGCCCGGCAGCAGCTCCGCGTCGCCGGACTCGATGATCGTCACGCGGCGCAGCATCTGCCGGATGATGATCTCGATGTGCTTGTCGTGGATCGACACGCCCTGCGAGTTGTAGACCTTCTGGACCTCGCCGACCAGGTGGACCTGGACCGCGCGCTGACCGAGGATCCGGAGCACGTCGTGCGGGTTGGTGGCACCCACGGTGAGCTTCTGGCCCACCTCGACGTGGTCGCCCTCGCCGACCAGGAGACGGGCGCGCTTCGAGATCGGGAACGCCGTCTCGTCGCTGCCGTCGTCCGGGGTGACGACGATCTTCTTGGTCTTCTCGGTCTCCTCGATGCGGACGCGGCCCGCGGCCTCGGAGATCGGGGCGACACCCTTCGGCGTACGGGCCTCGAAGAGCTCGACGACACGGGGCAGACCCTGGGTGATGTCGTCACCGGCCACACCACCGGTGTGGAAGGTACGCATCGTCAGCTGGGTACCGGGCTCACCGATGGACTGGGCGGCGATGATGCCGACCGCCTCACCGATGTCGACCAGCTTGCCGGTGGCCAGCGAGCGGCCGTAGCAGAAGGCGCAGGTGCCGACCGCGGACTCACAGGTCAGGACCGAGCGGGTCTTGACCTCCTCGACGCCGTTGGCGACCAGGGCGTCGATCAGGACGTCACCCAGGTCGACGTTGGCCGGCGCGATGACCTTGCCGTCGATGACGACGTCCTCGGCCAGCATGCGGGCGTACACGGACGTCTCGACGTTCTCCGTCTTGCGGAGCACGCCGTCCTCGCCGCGGACCGCGATCTTCAGCTTCAGACCGCGCTCGGTGCCGCAGTCCTCCTCGCGAATGATGACGTCCTGGGAGACGTCGACCAGACGACGGGTGAGGTAACCGGAGTCGGCGGTACGGAGAGCCGTGTCCGCAAGACCCTTACGAGCACCGTGAGTCGAGATGAAGTACTCAAGGACCGACAGGCCCTCACGGAAGGAGGCCTTGATCGGACGCGGGATCGTCTCGTTCTTGGCGTTCGACACCAGACCACGCATACCGGCGATCTGGCGCATCTGCATCATGTTTCCTCGGGCACCCGAGTCAACCATCATGAAGATGGGGTTGGTCTTGGGGAAGTTCGCGTTCATCGCCTCGGCGACCTCGTTGGTCGCCTTGGTCCAGATCGCGATGAGCTCCTGCGTGCGCTCTTCCTTGGTGATCAGACCGCGCTCGTACTGCTTCTGGACCTTCTCGTCCTGCGCCTCGTAGCCCGCGACGATTTCCTTCTTCGCCTCGGGGACGACGACGTCGGAGATGGCCACGGTGACGCCGGAACGGGTCGCCCAGTAGAAGCCGGCCGCCTTCAGGTTGTCGAGCGTCGCCGCCACGATGACCTTGGGGTAGCGCTCGGCGAGGTCGTTGACGATCTCGGAGAGCTGCTTCTTGCCGACCTCGTAGTCGACGAACGGGTAGTCCTCGGGCAGCAGCTCGTTGAAGAGCGCGCGGCCCAGGGTCGTACGCAGCCGGAAGCTGTCGCCCTGCTGGTACTCCTGCTCGCCCTCCTCGGCGGCCGGAGGCGTCCAGCCGCGCGGCGGGATGGTGCCCACCGGGAAGCGGATGTCGACCTTCGACTGGAGCGAGAGCTCGCCCGCGTCGAACGCCATGATCGCCTCGGCGGTGGAGCCGAAGGAGCGGTCCTCGCCCTTGACCCCGCGGCCCTCGCCGTCCGTGGTGAGGAAGAACAGACCCAGGACCATGTCCTGCGTCGGCATCGTCACCGGGCGGCCGTCGGCGGGCTTGAGGATGTTGTTCGAGGACAGCATCAGGATGCGGGCCTCGGCCTGCGCCTCCGCGGACAGCGGCAGGTGCACGGCCATCTGGTCACCGTCGAAGTCCGCGTTGAACGCGGTGCAGACGAGCGGGTGGATCTGGATGGCCTTGCCCTCGACCAGCTGCGGCTCGAAGGCCTGGATGCCGAGGCGGTGCAGCGTGGGCGCACGGTTCAGGAGGACCGGGTGCTCCGCGATGACCTCTTCGAGGACGTCGTACACGACCGTGCGGCCGCGCTCGACCATCCGCTTGGCGCTCTTGATGTTCTGCGCGTGGTTCAGGTCGACCAGGCGCTTCATCACGAACGGC
Source organism: Streptomyces sp. NPDC059003 (assembly GCF_042740445.1). Taxonomy (NCBI): domain Bacteria; kingdom Bacillati; phylum Actinomycetota; class Actinomycetes; order Kitasatosporales; family Streptomycetaceae; genus Streptomyces; species Streptomyces sp. NPDC059003. The sequence continues at coordinate 24,176 of NZ_JBHYJH010000093.1, forward strand.
TTGAAGAGCTCCAGGGCCATGGCCTTGGGCAGACCGCACTGGTGCAGCTTCAGCTGCGGACCGACGACGATCACGGAACGCGCGGAGTAGTCCACACGCTTACCGAGCAGGTTCTGACGGAATCGACCCTGCTTGCCCTTCAGCATGTCGCTGAGGGACTTCAGCGGACGGTTGCCGGGGCCCGTCACCGGGCGGCCACGACGGCCGTTGTCGAAGAGGGCGTCGACCGCCTCCTGGAGCATGCGCTTCTCGTTGTTCACGATGATCTCGGGCGCACCGAGGTCGAGAAGGCGCTTCAGGCGGTTGTTGCGGTTGATCACGCGGCGGTACAGGTCGTTCAGGTCGGAGGTCGCGAAGCGGCCACCGTCCAGCTGCACCATCGGACGCAGGTCCGGCGGGATGACCGGCACGCAGTCGAGCACCATGCCCTTGGGGCTGTTGCTGGTCTGCAGGAACGCGGAGACGACCTTGAGGCGCTTGAGCGCACGGGTCTTCTTCTGGCCCTTGCCGGTGCGGATGATCTCGCGGAGGCGCTCGGCCTCCTCGTCGAGGTCGAAGGACTCCAGGCGCTTCTGCAGCGCCGCGGCACCCATCGAGCCGTCGAAGTACGTGCCGAAGCGGTCACGCAGCTCGCGGTAGAGCAGCTCGTCGCCCTCGAGGTCCTGGACCTTGAGGTTCTTGAAGCGGTTCCACACCTCGTCGAGACGGTCGATCTCGCGCTGCGCGCGGTCGCGCAGCTGCTTCATCTCGCGCTCGGCACCCTCGCGCACCTTGCGGCGCACGTCGGCCTTGGCGCCCTCGGCCTCGAGCTCGGCCAGGTCGGTCTCGAGCTTCTTGGCGCGGGCCTCGAGGTCGGCGTCGCGGCGGTTCTCGATCTGCTGACGCTCCACGGAGACGTGCGCCTCCAGGGAGGGCAGGTCGCGCGTGCGGCGCTCCTCGTCCACGAACGTGATCATGTACGCCGCGAAGTAGATGACCTTCTCGAGGTCCTTCGGGGCGAGGTCGAGCAGGTAGCCAAGGCGCGACGGGACGCCCTTGAAGTACCAGATGTGCGTGACGGGCGCGGCCAGCTCGATGTGGCCCATCCGCTCACGACGCACCTTGGCGCGAGTGACCTCGACGCCGCAGCGCTCGCAGATGATGCCCTTGAAGCGGACGCGCTTGTACTTGCCGCAGTAGCACTCCCAGTCCCGGGTCGGACCGAAGATCTTCTCGCAGAAGAGTCCGTCCTTTTCGGGCTTGAGCGTGCGGTAGTTGATGGTCTCGGGCTTCTTGACCTCGCCGTGGCTCCACTGACGGATGTCGTCCGCGGTGGCCAGGCCGATCCGGAGCTCGTCGAAGAAGTTGACGTCGAGCACTATGCGTCAATCCCTCTCAGGGTCGTGTCTCAATCATGGTCTGTAAGGGGTCCGGGGGCCCGCAACCCCAGGCGCACCTGGGGTTGCGGGGGACCCGTCAGACCTCTTCGACGCTGCTCGGCTCGCGCCGGGACAGGTCGATGCCGAGCTCCTCCGCGGCGCGGAAGACGTCCTCGTCCGTGTCGCGCATCTCGATGGACATGCCGTCCGAGGACAGCACCTCCACGTTGAGGCACAGGGACTGCATTTCCTTGATGAGCACCTTGAAGGACTCAGGAATGCCGGGCTCAGGGATGTTCTCGCCCTTGACGATGGCCTCGTAGACCTTCACGCGGCCGGTGACGTCGTCGGACTTGATCGTCAGCAGCTCCTGGAGGGCGTACGCGGCGCCGTAGGCCTCAAGCGCCCACACCTCCATCTCACCGAAGCGCTGGCCACCGAACTGAGCCTTACCACCCAGCGGCTGCTGGGTGATCATCGAGTACGGACCGGTCGAGCGGGCGTGCAGCTTGTCGTCGACCAGGTGGTGCAGCTTGAGGATGTACATGTACCCGACCGAGATCGGGTCCGGGAACGGCTCGCCGGAGCGGCCGTCGAACAGACGCGCCTTGCCGGACGGGAGCACCATGCGCTCGCCGTCGCGGTTCGGGATGGTGTGCTGGAGCAGACCGGCCAGCTCGTCCTCGCGGGCGCCGTCGAACACCGGGGTGGCGACGTTCGTGCCCGGGGCGACCGAGTCGGCGCCGATCGCCTGCAGGCGCTGGGCCCACTCGTCGGCGAGGCCGGAGACGTCCCAGCCGCGGCTGGCGAGCCAGCCGAGGTGGATCTCCAGGACCTGTCCCGGGTTCATTCGGGACGGGACACCGAGCGGGTTGAGGATGATGTCGACCGGAGTTCCGTCCTCGAGGAACGGCATGTCCTCGATCGGAAGGATCTTCGAGATAACACCCTTGTTGCCGTGCCGGCCGGCGAGCTTGTCACCGTCCGTGATCTTGCGCTTCTGCGCCACGTAGACACGAACCAGCTGGTTCACGCCCGGGGGCAGCTCGTCGCCCTCTTCACGGTCGAAGACGCGGACGCCGATGACCTTGCCGGTCTCGCCGTGCGGCACCTTCAGGGAGGTGTCACGGACCTCGCGGGCCTTCTCACCGAAGATCGCGCGGAGCAGGCGCTCCTCCGGCGTCAGCTCGGTCTCGCCCTTCGGGGTGACCTTGCCGACGAGGATGTCGCCCGCGATGACCTCGGCGCCGATGCGGATGATGCCGCGCTCGTCGAGGTCGGCGAGGACCTCCTCGGAGACGTTCGGGATGTCCCGGGTGATCTCCTCGGGGCCGAGCTTGGTGTCACGGGCGTCGACCTCGTGCTCCTCGATGTGGATCGAGGAGAGGACGTCGTCCTGGACGAGGCGCTGCGACAGGATGATCGCGTCCTCGTAGTTGTGACCCTCCCACGGCATGAACGCCACGAGCAGGTTCTTGCCGAGGGCCATCTCGCCCTCTTCGGTCGCGGGACCGTCGGCGAGGACCTGGCCCTCGATGACCCGGGCGCCTTCCTCGACGACAACCTTCTGGTTGACCGAGGTGCCCTGGTTCGAGCGGGAGAACTTGGCGACGCGGTACGTGGTGTACGTGCCGTCGTCGTTGGTGACGGTGATGTAGTCCGCGGAGACCTCCTGGACCACACCCGCCTTCTCGGCCTTGATCACGTCACCGGCGTCGACCGCGCAGCGGTACTCCATGCCGGTGCCGACGAGGGGGGCCTCGGCGGTGATCAGCGGCACGGCCTGGCGCATCATGTTCGCGCCCATGAGCGCGCGGTTGGCGTCGTCGTGCTCGAGGAACGGGATCATGGCGGTCGCGACCGACACCATCTGGCGCGGGGAGACGTCCATGTAGTCCACGTCGGAGCCCGGGACGTAGTCGACCTCTCCGCCACGACGGCGGACCAGGACGCGCGCCTCGGCGAAGCGCATGTCGTCGTTCAGCGCGGCGTTGGCCTGCGCGATGACGAACCGGTCCTCCTCGTCGGCGGTCAGGTAGTCCACCTCGTCGGTGACCTGGTCGTCGACGACCTTGCGGTACGGCGTCTCGACGAAGCCGAACGCGTTCACGCGGCCGTAGGAGGCCAGCGAACCGATCAGACCGATGTTCGGGCCTTCGGGGGTCTCGATCGGGCACATGCGTCCGTAGTGGGACGGGTGCACGTCTCGGACCTCGAAGCCGGCCCGCTCACGGCTCAGACCACCGGGGCCGAGCGCCGAGAGGCGACGCTTGTGCGTCAGGCCCGACAGCGGGTTGTTCTGGTCCATGAACTGCGACAGCTGGCTGGTGCCGAAGAACTCCTTGATGGAGGCGACGACCGGCCGGATGTTGATCAGCGTCTGCGGCGTGATCGCCTCGACGTCCTGCGTCGTCATGCGCTCGCGGACGACGCGCTCCATACGAGCCAGACCCGTGCGGACCTGGTTCTGGATGAGCTCGCCGACGTTGCGCAGGCGGCGGTTGCCGAAGTGGTCGATGTCGTCGGTCTCGACGACGATCTGCGTGCCGTTGTCGCCGACCGTCTCGGTCTCACCGGCGTGCAGCTTCACCAGGTACTTGATCGTCGAGATGATGTCCTCGACGGTCAGGATGCCCGCGTCGAGCGGGGCGTCCGCGCCCAGCTTCTTGTTGACCTTGTAGCGGCCGACCTTCGCGAGGTCGTAGCGCTTCGGGTTGAAGTACAGGTTCTCGAGCAGCGTCTGCGCGGCCTCGCGCGTCGGGGGCTCGCCCGGGCGCAGCTTGCGGTAGATGTCGAGCAGCGCGTCGTCCTGGCCCTGGGTGTGGTCCTTCTCCAGGGTGGCGCGCATGGACTCGTACTCGCCGAACTCCTCGAGGATCTGCTCGGTGGTCCAGCCGAGAGCCTTCAGGAGCACGGTGACGGACTGCTTGCGCTTGCGGTCGATGCGGACGCCGACCATGTCGCGCTTGTCGATCTCCATCTCGAGCCAGGCACCCCGGGACGGGATGATCTTGGCGGAGAAGATGTCCTTGTCGGACGTCTTGTCGATGGAGGAGTCGAAGTAGACACCGGGCGAACGGACCAGCTGCGACACCACGACACGCTCGGTGCCGTTGATGACGAAGGTGCCCTTGTTCGTCATGAGCGGGAAGTCGCCCATGAAGACCGTCTGGGACTTGATCTCACCGGTCTCGTTGTTGGTGAACTCGGCGGTGACGAAGAGCGGGGCGGCGAACGTGAAGTCGCGCTCCTTGCACTCGTCGATCGAGTTCTTCGGAGGCTCAAAACGGTGGTCGCGGAACGTCAGCGACATCGACCCGGAGAAGTCCTCGATCGGGGAGATCTCCTCGAAGATCTCCTCCAGACCGGACTTGGTGGGGACGTCCTGTCCGCTGTCCAGAGCCGCCTCGACACGAGCCTTCCACGCGTCATTGCCGAGCAGCCAGTCAAAGCTCTCGGTCTGCAGCGCAAGAAGGTTCGGAACCTCGAGGGGCTCCTTGATCTTTGCAAAGGAGATGCGCAGCGGGGCGGTGCTGGCGCCGTTGTTCGTATTCGCGGTCGAGGCAGTGCGCGAGGCGGCCAAGAGGGGGTCCTTCCGAGGGCTCGGACTCACTACGCGCGTACCGGTCCCCCACTGGACACAGAGACAGAAATCCCAGGTCAGGGTGGCTTCTATCCACGGTGCTCAAGCGAGGGCATGCCCCTGGTGACGGGCAGGAGGCAGCTAACAGGCAGCGCAAAGGGTCAGTGTAGCCACCTGGCCCACTGATGTCCAGTGCGGGTTTCTGGAGACCCTCGTTGTTCTCAACACCTGCGGCAAGCCACGTCCTCTGCGCACATCGATACTGCCCTCTACGTCGCCGATCCATGCCTCGGATGCGGATCGTTGTGACGACGCGTCCTGAGAATTGCGCGCTGCGTGCGGTTCGTCAAGGCCCCCCTGCCCCGACAGGCTCCGACCGCGGAGCCACCGGGGGCCGCCCGGAGGCACAACGAAGATCACCATACTCGCCGGTGCCGTCAGTGCAAGGCAGCCGTCACGAACATGCCGAAGGGCGACCACCCAGTTGGGTGATCGCCCTTCAGTGCGTGCGCGTTACAGCGCGGGAGCCGTGCGGTCCCTCACGGGGCCGCGGGCTCGAGGAGTCGCGTACGACTCCGTGAGGTCTTACTTGACCTCGACGGAGGCGCCGGCGCCCTTGAGGGCCTCGGCGGCCTTCTCCGCGGCGTCCTTGGCGACCTTCTCGAGGACCGGCTTCGGGGTGCCGTCGACGAGGTCCTTGGCCTCCTTCAGACCCAGGGAGGTCAGCTCACGCACGACCTTGATGACCTGGATCTTCTTGTCGCCGGCGCCGGTGAGGATGACGTCGAACTCGTCCTTCTCCTCGGCGGCCTCGGCGGCGCCGCCAGCGGCACCACCGGCGACGACGACCGGCGCGGCAGCGGCGGCGGTGACGTCGAACTTCTCCTCGAACGCGGACACGAACTCGGAGAGCTCGATGAGGGTCATGCCCTCGAACTGCGCGAGCAGGTCTTCCTGGCTGAGCTTCGCCATGATGGGCGATCCTTCCACTAATTCGGCTGGTGCCGATGTTCTTGTGTGGCGGGCGTACGTTCGGCCCGCTGTGACCGTCGCCTCAGGCGGCGGTCATTTCGCGAGCCGAATTACTCGGCACCGCCCTGCTCGGCCTGCTTGGCGCGAAGCGCGTCCACGGTGCGGACGAGCTTCGACGGGAGCGCCTGGAAGACAGAGGCAGCCTGGGACTGCTTGCCCTTCATGGCACCCGCCAGCTTGCTGAGCAGAACCTCGCGGGACTCGAGGTCCGCAAGCTTCTTGATCTCGTCGGCGGACAGCGCCTTGCCGTCAAGGACACCGCCCTTGATGACGAGAGCGGGGTTGTCCTTGGCGAAGTCACGAAGACCCTTCGCCGCCTCGACCGGGTCACCGGTCACGAAAGCGACAGCCGTCGAGCCCTGAAGGTGCTCGTCCAGCGTGGTGATCCCGGCCTCCTTGGCCGCGATCTTGGTCAGCGTGTTCTTCACCACTCGGTACTGAGCGTTGTCACCGAGAGAACGGCGGAGCTGCTTGAGCTGCGCCACGGACAGTCCGGTGTACGAAGTGACAACAGCAGCGTTGGAGTCACGCAGATCGCGCGTGATCTCCTCGACGGCTGCGACCTTGTCGGACGTCGCCATGAGCCTCGGCCTCCTTCCGGGGTGATGAATCCTCGACTGACCTTTCGATCAGCCGCACGTCGCCGGACCGCCTGTATCAGGCACACGGGGAAGGGGCTCTGCAAAACGAAACGCCCCGGCGCAGATGCACGGGGCGTGAACTCGACCGGGCACGAACGCGTCCGGGAGTACTTCCACAGTCACCTGCGCGGGTCGTCCGCAGTTCAAGCGGATCCTTCGGCCGCCGCGCCCTCTTACGAGCACACGGCAACGACCAGCGGTCTTTGGCTTCTGTGGAAGGTTACGTGACACACGGCGGGTCAGGCAAATCGGTCGCGCACGGGGCCCGACGGATCAGCCCTGCGGCTTCTTCATCATCTCGGCGAGGTCCATGACCTGGCTCTTCGGCGGCGCCGTGACCTTCACCGGCTTGTTCAGGTCGCTGAACGTGATCGTCATGTCGAAGCGACCCTCGTCGCCCTTGCCCTGGGTGCGGAACTGCTTGGTGTGGTCCTCGCCGTCGATCCACATGTCCATCGAGAGCTTGTCGATGCCCATGTCCTCGAACTTCGCGAGGTCCTTCTCGCGCTTCTCGCGGGTCTTCGCGTCCTCGTCCTTCAGGTCCGCGCGCAGGTCGGCCAGCGTGACCGTGCCCTTGTAGTGGGTGGTCTCGACGCCGTCGACGGTCTCCTCGCCGACCTTCTTCACGTCCTTGGAGCCGGTCAGGAAGGTGGACTCCTCGGCCGGGTTCTTCTCGGCCTGGCTGGCCGCGGAGTTGCCGGCGCCCTTGCGCCCGCCGGGCATGGCCTTGGTGTCGAACTTGATCCAGCGCTTGCCGTCCGCCTCCGCGGCGGCCTCCTTGCCGCCGTCGACGTACAGAGCGCCGTCGACGAGCCGGATCTCGCCCTTCTCCGGGCCGCCCGACTGGGGGGCGGACATCATCATGCGCATGGCGAGCGGCTCGGTCGTCATCGACGCCGTGCCCTGCACGCGCCCTTCGTCCCCGGGGACCTGGCCCTTCATGCGGAAGCTGAACGACGTGAGCTTCTCGCTGTTCTTCGCGGCCTTCTTGACGGCCGCGGCGGGCGCGAGGTCGCTACCCGCCTTGTCCGCCTTGTCGTCCTTCTCCGAGCCACAGCTCACCGCGCCGCCGGCCAGCACGACGGCCGCCAGCGCGGCAACCGTGACCCTCTTGCGCCCGGTACGTACGGAAGTGCTCAAGACCCCACCCCTAGGAACATGCGTTGGAACATTTGATCCAACTATTGCGGTGGGGCGAGATTACCTGACGGGTACGGGCGGTTTCCTCCGGGTTCTTTACGCTCCGGGCTGCCGGTTCATCAGGTCCTTGAAGTCCGAGGTGTCACCGGCCGGCGGCTCCTCGGCGGAGACCTCGGTGCCGTAGTCGCTGTAGTACGCGGTCGCCGACAGCTCGCCGGTCTTCATCTGGCCCTTCTCGACCTTCTTGACCAGCAGGTTCTCGTCGTTGACCCAGATGTCGACGGTCTCGGTCGTGATGCCGGCCTGCTCCAGCTGGGTCTTCATCTCGGAGAGCTGGGACTTGCTGAGCCCGGAGGACTTCTCCGCGAGCTCGGCGACGTCGACCGTGCCCGAGTAGTGCGTGGTGTTCACGCCCCGGACCTTCTCCTGGCCGACCTTCTTCACGTCACCGGAGGCGAGCAGCATCTTCACCGACTGGTGCGGCGTGCTGTTCTGCATCGCGTCCTTCATGTACGCGCCGGAGGCCCCGCCGACCTGCTCAAGGAAGTCGTACGAGTACTTCACCCAGTGCTTGCCGCCGGCCTGGGCGGCGAACTGCTCGCCCATCCTGGCGTAGTACGCGTCCGGCAGATAGCGGGCCTCCATCGTGCTGCTGCCGGTCTGGCGCATCGTCTCGGCCATCTGGCCGCCGGTGTACGTGATGGTCATGGTGCCCTTGAGGCCGTCGCCCCAGCCGAGGGTGCCCTTGGCCTTCATGGACATCATGGAGCCCATGGTGGTGTCCGACTCGACATTCGCGGAGTCGGCCTTGTCGGTGGTGCTCTCGATGGTGCGCAGGGCCGCTATCGGGCTGACGTCCACGCCGCCCTTGCCGCCCTTGTCCGCGGAGTCCTTGGAGTCGTCCGAGCCGTCGGAGGAGCCACAGGCCGTCAGTCCGGTCAGAGCCGCCGCGGCCGCGATCGCCAGCGCCACGCGGCGCGCTGTCGTGCCGTTCATGTCGTCCCACCCCTTGCGTCCATGGAGAGCCAGCACGCTAGCGCGGCCCGCCCCCCGCGTGTCCCGTACGTTGCCGAAATCACGTTCAGGGAAAGCTCGTTCTTCGAGCGTCTACCCGAACAACGGGACGGGTCCCGCACCACGAATGGTTGCGGGACCCGTCACGAATGCGCCGACGCACGGCTGCTGTCTGGATCAGACGGCGGCCGGGTCCTCCTCGACGAGGAGGTTGCGGGTGCGGTTCGAGTCCAGCGGAATGCCGGGGCCCATCGTGGTGGTGATGGCGGCCTTCTTGATGTAGCGGCCCTTGGCGGCCGACGGCTTCAGACGGAGGATCTCCTCCAGGGCCGCGGCGTAGTTCTCCACCAGCTTGGTGTCGTCGAAGGACACCTTGCCGATGATGAAGTGCAGGTTCGAGTGCTTGTCGACGCGGAACTCGATCTTGCCGCCCTTGATGTCGTTGACAGCCTTCACGACGTCGGGGGTGACGGTGCCGGTCTTCGGGTTCGGCATCAGACCACGCGGACCGAGCACGCGGCCGAGGCGGCCGACCTTGCCCATGAGGTCCGGGGTGGCGACGACGGCGTCGAAGTCCAGGCGGCCCTTGGAGACCTCGTCGATCAGCTCGTCGGCGCCGACGATGTCGGCTCCGGCGGCTTCCGCGGCCGCAGCACGGTCACCGGTCGCGAAGACCAGGACCCGGGCGGTCTTACCGGTGCCGTGCGGGAGGTTCACGGTGCCACGGACCATCTGGTCGGCCTTGCGCGGGTCGACACCCAGGCGGAAGGCGACCTCGACGGTGCCGTCGAACTTGGTCGCGGAGGTCTCCTTGGCGAGACGGACGGCCTCGAGCGGGGCGTACAGCTTGTCCCGGTCGATCTTGGCGTCCGCAGCGCGGAGAGTCTTGCTGCGCTTCACTTCTACTCCTGAGGTTCAGGTTTGGAGTTCGTGGTCCGGACCAGCGCCTGGCCCTGCCACTTCAGGTCACGGTGCCGACTGCGCGGCTCCGTCGGGGGCTGGGATCAGCCCTCGACCGTGATGCCCATGGAGCGGGCGGTGCCAGCGATGATCTTCGACGCGGCGTCGAGGTCGTTGGCGTTGAGGTCGGGCATCTTCGTGGTGGCGATCTCGCGGACCTGCGCCTCGGTGATCTTGGCGACCTTGGTCTTGTGCGGCTCGCCGGAGCCCTTCTCCACGCCCGCGGCCTTGAGGATCATCTTCGCGGCCGGCGGCGTCTTGGTGATGAAGGTGAAGGAGCGGTCCTCGTAGACCGTGATCTCCACCGGGATCACCCAGCCACGCTGCGACTCGGTCGCGGCGTTGTAGGCCTTGCAGAACTCCATGATGTTCACGCCGTGCTGACCCAGCGCGGGGCCGACGGGCGGGGCCGGGTTGGCGGCGCCAGCCTGGATCTGGAGCTTGATCAGCCCCGTGACCTTCTTCTTCTTGGGAGGCATTGCTCTCTCCGGGTCCTAGTGAGAGTGTTGAGCCCCATCCAGTCCATGATCGTTACGACGACTCCGCGGCGGCTCCTGAGAGACTCTGCGGAGATCATCCGGATCATTCGGATGGAGGCATACCGCACTACGATAACGGGTATCGCGGCGGGGCCCAAACCGATAACCGAGCAGGCCCGCGGGCCCCGCCCTCCAGGGACGGGGCCCGCGGCCTTCCGGCAGGCACGGCGCGCCCGGCAGCGCCCGGCGCACCCCGCTCAGCAGCGCTTGGACGTCTTGGCCTGACCCGGCAGCGCGTCGCCGGGCGCGCGCAGCATCCCGATCGCCGAGGTGCACTCGTCGGCCGTGTCCGCGGGGTAGGACCAGAACTCCGCGCTGTTGGTCCGGTTCCACCAGTCCTGGCCGACGATCTCGTCGCGGGCGTAGCTGTAGACGCCGGCGCTGACGTCGTAGTCACTGACCCGGTCGCGGAAGCTCTTCCACACCCATACGTAGCCGTAGTTCGCCTTGCACGAGGGCGAGTAGAACTGCTTCACCGACGCCGCGTGCGCGCCGTTCCTGTCGATGTAGGCGGTGGTCCCGATCTGGTAGGCGTCGGCGCAGACCCCGGCCGCCTGGGCCCTGGCGCTGCGCGGGTTCCCGTCCGGCGACGGCGCGGTCGACTGGGGGGCCGCCCTTCTGGAGTCGGGTGCGGGGGCGGGGCCCGTGCCGGCCAGGGACGATCCGGCGCCGAGGAGGATGAGGGCGCCGACGGAGGCGGCGATCACGGTCTTGCGAGCTCGCATGAGGTGGTCCCCCTTGCTCGTGGATGAGTGGGCCCACCCGGCGATACCACCGCAGAGCACCACAAATCGCCGCGTCAGGGTCGCAGAGATCCCCTGGGCGCGAGAGCGAGTCGTGGAGGGCGGAGAAGAGGCCGGGCGGTTCCGTCTACCAGGTCAGACAGCCCGAGGCACCGGATGGTTGTGGCGCGGAACACATTTACTCCGTCGAAGGCTGCGCCAGGGCATGCGACAGGGCCCCCGATCAGCGGAAGTCCGCTGGTCGGGGGCCCTGTCGGAAGAGCGTCGCGTCAGTTCTTCTGGATCTGGTCGAAGCTCAGCTCGACCGGGGTCTCGCGGCCGAAGATCTCGACGAGGCCCTTGACCTTCTTCGAGTCGGCGTTGATCTCGTTGATCGTCGCCTGGAGCGTGGCGAACGGGCCGTCGGTGACGGTGACCGAGTCGCCGACCTCGAAGTCCAGGACCTGGACCTCGACCTTGCGCTGCGGGGCGGGCTTGCCCTCGGCCTCGGCGGCCTCGCGGGCGGCCTTCTCCTCGGCCTCCGGGGCGAGCATCTTGACGATCTCGTCCAGGGTCAGCGGGTACGGGTCGTAGGCGTTGCCGACGAAGCCGGTGACGCCGGGCGTGTTGCGGACGACGCCCCAGGACTCGTTCGTCAGGTCCATGCGCACCAGGACGTAGCCCGGGAGCTTGTTCTGGCGGATGGTCTTGCGGTCGCCGTTCTTGATCTGGACGACCTCTTCCTGCGGCACCTCGGCCTGGAAGATGTAGTCCTCGACGTTCAGCGAGACGGCGCGCTGCTCGAGGTTGGTCTTCACGCGGTTCTCGTAACCGGCGTACGTGTGGATGACGTACCACTCGCCGGGCAGGCCGCGCAGCTCGTCACGCAGGGCGGCGATGGGGTCGACCGGCTCCGCGGGCTCCTCGTCGGCCGCCTCGACGGCGTCGTCCTCGGCGGACTCGTCGATCTCGGCGATCTCGGCGGTCTCGTCGTCCTCGGCGTCGACGTCGGCAGCGGCGGCGTCCTCGACGGAGTCATCGGCGTCGTCGGCGTCCACGTGCAGGGCCGCCTCCTCGGCGGGCGCACCCGCGGCGGCGTCCGCAGCCTCGGCCTCGTCCGGCTCCACGGCGTCCGCCGCCTCGACGATGTCGATCTGGTCCTCCACGGACTCCGCCGACTCGATGGCGTCGTTCAGGTTCGGGTCAGACACGGTGGCTGCTTCTTCCTGGCTACATAGGGGTGGAACGCGCGAAAGGGGCGCCAGGTGCGGCGCCCTTCGCTTTCGGCTCAGCCGAAGATGTACTTGATGAGGTTGCTGAAGCCATAGTCAATCACGGTCACGAGACCGATCATGATGACGACGAAGACGATCACGACAGTGGTGTAGGTCGTGAGCTGAGTGCGCGTGGGCCAGACAACCTTGCGGAGCTCCGCGACGATCTGGCGGTAGAAGAGCGCGAGACGGCCGAAGGGGCCCTTCTTTCCGCGCTTGCCGCCCTTGCGGGCCTTCTTCTTGGACTCCGGCGCCTCGTCCTGGGCATCAGGCATGTCGATGGAGCCCACGGCGTCCGTCACTCGTCCTCACCTGATTTCCGGGTCGTGGCCGTGCCGCGCCCGGTTGAGCCGCACGGCGGTGCAATGCAGTACGTACATGCGCACACATCCTGGCGAAGGAGTGTGTAGCAGGGCCGGAGGGACTTGAACCCCCAACCGCTGGTTTTGGAGACCAGTGCTCTACCAATTGAGCTACGACCCTTTGGATTCCCCCAACCTACCGCATCCGACCATGTGCACCGAGTGCGGTGGAAGGAACGGCCGGTGAGGGCCAACGACGAGTGAGTGTACGTGGTCCGCGGCCCCCCGTCGAACAGAAAGGGCGCCGCGGACCGATCCGCCGCGATCCGCCAGTCGTTCCGGTGGTCCTGCAAACCCGTGTGCCCGGGGGCTTGCGGGTCTGGAACGATGGAGCCATGAGCGCTGTCACTCCTCCCACCGAGCGCCGGGTCTCCGCCCGCATCGGCGCGATCTCCGAGTCCGCGACCCTCGCCGTCGACGCCAAGGCCAAGGCCCTCAAGGCCGCCGGGCGCCCGGTGATCGGTTTCGGCGCGGGCGAGCCGGACTTCCCGACGCCGGACTACATCGTCGAGGCGGCCGTCGAGGCCTGCAAGAACCCGAAGTATCACCGCTACACGCCGGCCGGCGGCCTGCCCGAGCTCAAGGCCGCGATCGCCGCGAAGACGCTGCGCGACTCCGGTTACGAGCCCGAGGCCGCCGAGATCCTGGTGACCAACGGCGGCAAGCAGGCCATCTACGAGGCCTTCGCCGCGATCCTCGACCCGGGCGACGAGGTCATCGTCCCGGCGCCGTACTGGACGACGTACCCGGAGTCGATCCGTCTCGCGGGCGGCGTCCCGGTCGAGGTCGTCGCCGACGAGACCACCGGCTACCGCGTCTCCGTGGAGCAGCTGGAGGCCGCGCGCACGGAGAAGACGAAGGTCGTGCTCTTCGTGTCGCCGTCCAACCCGACCGGCGCCGTCTACAGCCGCGAGGACGCCGAGGCCATCGGCCGCTGGGCGCACGAGCACGGCCTGTGGGTCATGACGGACGAGATCTACGAGCACCTCGTCTACGGAGACGCCGAGTTCACCTCGCTGCCCGCGCTCCTGCCCGAGCTGCGCGACAAGTGCATCGTGGTCAACGGCGTCGCGAAGACGTACGCCATGACCGGCTGGCGCGTGGGGTGGATCATCGGCCCGAAGGACGTCGTGAAGGCCGCGACGAACCTCCAGTCGCACGCCACGTCCAACGTGTCGAACGTCGCGCAGGTCGCCGCCATCGCCGCCGTCTCCGGTGACCTCGTCGCCGTCGAGAAGATGCGCGAGGCCTTCGACCGGCGCCGCAAGACCATCGTGCGGATGCTCAACGAGATCGACGGCGTGGTCTGCCCCGAGCCCGAGGGCGCCTTCTACGCGTACCCGTCGGTGAAGGGCCTCGTCGGCAAGGAGATCCGCGGCAAGCGCCCGCAGAACAGCGTCGAGCTCGCCGCGCTGATCCTGGACGAGGTCGAGGTCGCGGTCGTCCCGGGCGAGGCCTTCGGCACGCCGGGCTATCTGCGTCTGTCGTACGCCCTGGGTGACGAGGACCTGGTCGAGGGCATCTCGCGGATCCAGAAGCTGCTGGCCGAGGCGCGGGACTGACACCGCGCGCCGGAACGAAGAATCGGGGCCCCCCCACACCAGAAGAGGTGGGGCGGGGGCG
>NZ_JBHYJH010000094.1:0-10128 GCF_042740445.1 Streptomyces sp. NPDC059003
GGATATTCCTAGCCCGTCCGGCGTTTGAGGACGAGCGCGCAGCGCGATCGGGGGTACCCGAGTCGACAGGACGGGCGGAAACAGCCGCACCCCACCCCGCTCAAGGCCCAGGGGCCAGCCCAGGCGGCAGGAATGGCGGTAGTCGGGTTACCGTTCGAGTGGCCGTTGCGGGCTTTTCCCGTTTGACACGGGGGCGGGATGTACCGTCACACTCCGCAGCGTCAGCGCAACGCGACCCACGCATGCATGACACCGAGCGTCGACCGGAGAGAAGAGCGAAGTTGTCCCCGACCAGCGAGACCGCACAGGGCGGCCGCCGACTCGTCATCGTCGAGTCGCCTGCCAAGGCGAAGACGATCAAGGGCTACCTCGGCCCCGGCTACACCGTCGAGGCGAGCGTCGGGCACATCCGCGACCTTCCCAACGGGGCCGCGGAGGTCCCCGAGAAGTACACGGGTGAGGTGCGCCGCCTCGGCGTGGACGTCGAGCACGACTTCCAGCCGATCTATGTCGTCAACGCCGACAAGAAGGCGCAGGTCAAGAAGCTCAAGGACCTCCTGAAGGACTCCGACGAGCTCCTGCTCGCCACCGATGAGGACCGCGAGGGCGAGGCCATCGCGTGGCACCTCCTCGAGGTCCTGAAGCCCAAGGTCCCGGTCAAGCGCATGGTGTTCCACGAGATCACCAAGGACGCGATCCAGGGCGCCGTCCGCAACCCGCGCGAGCTCAACAAGCGCATGGTCGACGCCCAGGAGACCCGCCGCATCCTCGACCGCCTCTACGGCTACGAGGTCTCGCCGGTGCTGTGGAAGAAGGTCATGCCGCGGCTCTCGGCGGGTCGCGTGCAGTCCGTGGCGACCCGGCTCGTCGTCGAGCGGGAGCGCGAGCGCATCGCGTTCCGCTCCGCCGAGTACTGGGACCTGACGGGCACCTTCGGTACCGGCCGCGCCGGTGACCCGAGCGACCCCTCGCAGCTGGTCGCCCGCCTGACGACGGTCGACGGCAAGCGCGTCGCCCAGGGCCGTGACTTCGACTCCCTCGGGCAGCTCAAGAGCCAGAACACGCTCCACCTGGACGAGGCGAACGCCCGCGCGCTCGCCGCAGCCCTGGAGCAGACGGACTTCTCGGTCCGCTCCGTGGAGTCCAAGCCCTACCGCCGCTCCCCGTACGCACCGTTCCGTACGACGACGATGCAGCAGGAGGCCTCGCGCAAGCTCGGCTTCGGCGCGAAGGCCACCATGCAGGTGGCGCAGAAGCTGTACGAGAACGGCTTCATCACCTATATGCGTACGGACTCCACGACCCTGTCCGACACGGCGGTCTCGGCTGCCCGTGCGCAGGTCACGCAGCTGTACGGCAGCGACTACCTGCCGGACAAGCCGCGCACGTACGCCGGGAAGGTCAAGAACGCGCAGGAGGCGCACGAGGCGATCCGCCCGTCGGGTGATCGTTTCCGCACGCCCGCCGAGACCGGCCTGACCGGCGACCAGTTCCGGCTCTACGAGCTGATCTGGAAGCGGACCGTCGCCTCCCAGATGAAGGACGCGACCGGCAACAGCGTCACCGTGAAGATCGGTGGCCGCGCCGCCGACGGCCGCGACGCCGAGTTCAGCGCGTCCGGCAAGACCATCACGTTCCACGGCTTCCTCAAGGCGTACGTCGAGGGCGCCGACGACCCGAACGCCGAGCTGGACGACCGCGAGCGCCGGCTGCCGCAGGTCGGCGAGGGCGACGCGCTGTCCGCCGACGACATGTCCGTCGACGGCCACGCCACCAAGCCCCCGGCCCGCTACACCGAGGCCTCGCTGGTCAAGGAGCTGGAAGAGCGCGAGATCGGCCGCCCGTCGACGTACGCGTCGATCATCGGCACGATCCTCGACCGCGGCTACGTCTTCAAGAAGGGCACGGCCCTGGTGCCGTCCTTCCTGAGCTTCGCCGTGGTGAACCTCCTGGAGAAGCACTTCGGGCGGCTCGTCGACTACGACTTCACCGCCCGCATGGAGGACGACCTCGACCGCATCGCGCGGGGCGAGGCCCAGGCCGTGCCGTGGCTGCGCCGCTTCTACTTCGGTGAGGGCGAGGCCGCGGGCGGCGCCGCGGACGCCGGGAACGGCGACGGCGACCACCTCGGCGGCCTCAAGGAGCTCGTCACCGACCTGGGCGCCATCGACGCCCGCGAGGTGTCGTCGTTCCCCGTCGACAACGGCATCGTGCTGCGCGTCGGCCGCTACGGCCCGTACATCGAGCGCGGCGAGAAGGACTCCGAGAACCACCAGCGCGCCGACATCCCGGACGACCTGGCGCCCGACGAGCTCACCGTCGAGTACGCGGAGGAGCTGCTCGCCAAGCCCAGCGGCGACTTCGCGCTCGGCACGGACCCGGAGACGGGCCGCGAGATCGTCGCCAAGGACGGCCGCTACGGCCCGTACGTCACGGAGATCCTCCCCGAGGGCACCCCGAAGACCGGCAAGAACGCGGTCAAGCCGCGTACGGCGTCGCTCTTCAAGACGATGTCCCTGGACACCGTGACGCTGGCCGACGCGCTGAAGCTGATGTCCCTTCCGAGGGTCGTCGGCACGGACGCCGAAGGCGTGGAGATCACCGCTCAGAACGGCCGCTACGGCCCGTACCTGAAGAAGGGCACGGACTCGCGCTCCCTGGAGACCGAGGACCAGCTCTTCAGCATCACGCTCGACGAGGCCCTGGAGATCTACTCCAAGCCGAAGC
Organism: Streptomyces sp. NPDC059003; assembly: GCF_042740445.1. Lineage (NCBI taxonomy): Bacteria > Bacillati > Actinomycetota > Actinomycetes > Kitasatosporales > Streptomycetaceae > Streptomyces > Streptomyces sp. NPDC059003. The sequence goes on from NZ_JBHYJH010000094.1 coordinate 2,728, forward strand.
AGCGCGGCCGTGCCGCCGCCAAGCCGCCCCTGAAGGAGCTCGGCGAGGACCCGGTCAGCGGCAAGCCCGTCGTCGTCAAGGACGGCCGCTTCGGGCCGTACGTGACGGACGGCGAGACCAACGCGACGCTGCGGTCCGCGGACTCCGTCGAGGACATCACCCCTGAGCGGGGCTTCGAGCTGCTCGCGGAGAAGCGCGCGAAGGGCCCGGCCAAGAAGACCGCCAAGAAGGCGGCGAAGAAGGCCCCCGCGAAGAAGACCGCCGCCAAGAAGACGACGGCCAAGAAAACCGCCGCTAAGAAGACGACGGCCAAGAAGACGGCCACTACGAAGACGGCGGCTGCGAAGAAGGCGGCCGCGAAGACGACCGCCGCGGCCGAGTCGACCGACTGACACCTCCGCTCGGAGGGTCTGACGCCTCCGCTCGGAGAGTGACCTTCGTCGTGTGGGACGCCCGTATGTTCGGGCGTCCCCCCGAGGAGGCGGGCCGTCCAGATAGGCTGGACGGATGACGCGTGCCGAGCAGACACCCGCCATGACCACGGCTCCTGACGACGCCCTGGTCGCGGACTCCCGGGAGCGGGCCGTGCGTGCCCTGCTGCGGGTCCCGCAGCTGAAGCGGCTGTGGAGCGCCCACCTCCTGGGGAGTACCGGCGACGCGCTCGCGCTGCTCGTCCTGGTGATCCTCGGGCTCCAGGCGGCCATCGCGGAAGGCTCCTTCGGCGGCGGCTACCGCGGTGTCGCGATCGCCGTGACCGCCGTCTTCGGAGCGCGCGTTCTCGCGACCCTGCTCTTCGGAGCGGTCCTTCTCGGCCCGCTCACGTCGCTCACCTCGCCCGACGGGCCCCTCGACCGCCGCTGGACCATGGTCGGCGCGGACGGCGCGCGGGCCGCGCTGCTGATCTGTGCGCCCCTGTGGATCGACTGGACACCGGACAACGCGCTCGCGGTGCTGCTCGTCACCTCCTTCGTCGTCGGCGTCGCCGAACGGTTCTGGACGGTCGCCAGGGAGAGCGCCGCGCCCGCGCTGCTGCCCGCCCCGCCCCTGGAGGGCGCCGCCGTGCGCCCCCTGCCCGACCACCTGGACGCCCTGCGGCGCCTGACCCTGCGTACGACCTTCCTGGCGCTGCCCCTCGCCGCCGTCGCCCTCGTCGCGGTGGCCCTCGTCAACAACCTGCTCGGCTCGGGCATCGACTGGTTCGAACAGCACCAGGCCGGACTGCCCGCGTTCGTCGCCGCCGGCCTCTTCGCCGCGTGCGCGTCCGTCCTGTACCTGCTGCGCCTCCCCGGAGCGCAGACGCCGCGCCCGCGCAGCCCCCTGGAGGGCCTGCGCAGGCCGCGCACCGGCACCGGCACCGACACGGGCCGCACCGGCGCGATCCCGCTGCTCGTCACCGCCTGCGCCGCCGTCGCCGGGGCGGTCGCCGCGGCCGTCGCCGTCGCCGTCCTGCACGCCAAGGACCTCCAGGGCGGGCCCGTCACGTACGGCCTGTTCGTCTCCGCCCTGACCGGCGGCACGGTCGCCGGGATCCGGCTCGCGCCCGCCCTCCTTCCGTCGCTCTCGCGCCGCCGCCTGCTCGCCCTCGCCATCGCCGTCACCGGTGTCGCGCTGCTCGCGGCCGGTCTGGTGCCCGACGTGACGACGGTGCTTCTGATCCTGGCGCTCTCCGGAGTGGCCGCGGGCGTCGCCGCGAACACCGGGCACGCGCTCCTCGACCAGGAGGTCGAGGAGTACCGCAGGACGCGCACCACCGAGCACCTCCAGGCGGCCGTGCGCCTCGTCGTCGCCCTGTGCGCGCTCGTGGCGCCGCTCCTCGCCGCGGTGATCGGGCCGCACCGGATGGTCAACGGCAAGTTCGTCTTCGACCACGGTGGCGCCTCGTTCACGCTGATGCTGGTCGGCGCGCTGCTGCTCCCGGTGGCCGCGCTCGTCCTCGCCAAGGCCGACGACCGCCAGGGCGTGCCGCTGCGCCACGACCTGCTCGACGCGCTGCGCGGCGGCGACGACCCCGTGCAGGCGCCCGCGTCCTCCGGCTTCTTCATCGCCCTGGAGGGCGGGGACGGGGCGGGCAAGTCCACGCAGGCCGAGGCGCTCGCCGAGTGGATCCGCGCCAAGGGCCACGAGGTCGTCGTCACCCGCGAGCCGGGCGCGACACCGGTCGGCAAGCGGCTGCGGTCGATCCTGCTCGACGTGTCGTCCGCGGGCCTGTCCCACCGCGCGGAGGCCCTGCTGTACGCGGCCGACCGCGCGGAGCACGTCGACACCGTCGTACGCCCCGCCCTGGCGCGCGGCGCCGTGGTGATCTCCGACCGGTACATCGACTCGTCCGTGGCCTACCAGGGGGCGGGCCGTGACCTGTCGCCCACGGAGGTGGCCCGCATCAACCGCTGGGCGACCGGCGGCCTCGTACCGCACCTCACGGTCCTGCTCGACGTGGCGCCCGAGGCGGCGCGCGAGCGCTTCACCGAGGCGCCCGACCGCCTGGAGTCCGAGCCCGCCGAGTTCCACGCGCGCGTGCGGTCCGGTTTCCTCACCCTCGCCGCCGCCGACCCCGGCCGCTATCTGGTCGTCGACGGGGCCCAGGAGCCCGAGTCGGTCACCACCGTCATCCGGCACCGGCTCGACGTCGTCCTGCCCCTCTCCGAAGCCGAGGTGAAGGCGCAGGAAGAGGCCCGCAAGGCCGCCGAGGAGGAGGCGCGGCGGCGCGCGGAGGAAGAGGCCGCCCGCAAGGCCGAGGAGGAGCGCCTGGAGCGCGAGCGCCAGGCGCAGCTCGCCAAGCTCCGCGCCGAGGAGGAGGAGCGCAAGCGGCGCGAGCTGGAGGAGGCCCAGCGCCGCGAGGCCGAACGGCAGGCGGAGGAGGCCCGGCAGCGCGCCGAGGAGGCCCGCCGCAAGGCCGAGGAGGAGGCCCGGCGGCGCGCCGAGGAGGACGCACGGCGCAAGGCCGAGGAAGAGGCACGGCGGCGCGTCGAGGAAGAGGCCCGGCGCAAGGCCGAGGAAGAGGCACGGCTGCGGGCCGAGGCCGAGGAGCGGCGCCTGGAGAAGCAGCGCAAGGCGGAGGAGGCGCTGCGGCGGGCGGAGGAGGCGCGCAAGCTGGCCGAGCTGGCGGCGGGCAGCGCCCTGGCCGGGCCGGGCACGGCGGACAGGCCGAGCGGCGCTGACCGGGCGGGTGCGGCTGACCGGGCGAGTGCGCCGGGCACGTCCGGTGCGCCGGGTGGGCCGAGTGCGCCGGGCAGGCCCGGTACGTCCGGTGAGTCGAGCGCGGCTGGCAGGTCTGGGACGCCCGGTGAGCCGAGCGCGCCTGGCAAGCCCAGTGCGGCCGACGAGCCGAGCGTGCCTGACAACGAGACGACCGTGCCCACGCCGATCGTGGACCCCCAGGCCGTGAGTGCCCCCGCCGACGAGACGGCGAAGCTGCCGCGGGCCACGGAGGGCGGGGCGGCCACGGAGGGCGGGGCGGCCGGGGCGGCCGACGAGACGGCCGTGCTGCCGAAGCCGCCGGTGCCGCCCGTGCCCGGCGCGGCGGACGAGACGGCGGTGCTGCCGGCCGTGCAGGACGCCGCGGCCGTGCGGGACGCCGAGCCCGTACGGGACGACCGAGACGACCGGGGCGCCCACGACGTGTCGGACAAGGTGCCGCCGGGCTACTTCCGCGACGAGCGCCCCGCGCAGGGCGACACCGGCCCGAACGACCGTACGCGGGAGCTCCCGCAGGTCACCGAGGACGGCACCCCGCGCCGCCGCCCCCGCCCGGCCTGGGCAGAGGAGACGCCGCTCGACGACCTGCCGTCGCTGGCGGACGAGCTGCTCGGGGCCCGCGAGGACGAGGCGGCCGAGGACGAGTCGGCCAGGGACGAGGGCAGGCGCCGCCGCTGACGTCCGCCTCGCCGGAGTCCACCTGTCCCTGCCGTCCAGGCCCGCGTACGCGCAGGTCAGGGCGGCTGTGGGCGGCGTTGTCAGTGCTGTGCCCCACAATGAATTCCGACAGCGCGACGTGTGCGATGAGTGCGACGGACGCGGCGTACGGCGAGGCGAAGGCGGTGACCCATGCCGGTGTGGGACGACCTGGTGGGCCAGGAGAAGGTGAGCGAGCAGCTCGCCGCGGCCGCCCGTGACGCCGACGCGCTGGTCACCGCGGTCGACACGGCCGCCCCGCCGCCCGAGTCGTCGAAGATGACGCACGCCTGGCTGTTCACGGGCCCGCCCGGCTCGGGCCGCGCCGACGCCGCCCGGGCCTTCGCCGCCGCCCTGCAGTGCGTGAGCCCGGACCGCGCGCTCGGCGGCGAGCCCGGCTGCGGCTTCTGCGACGGCTGCCACACCAGCCTGATCGGTACGCACGCGGACGTGGAAGTGGTCCGCACGGACCTGCTGTCGATCGGCGTCAAGGAGACCCGCGACCTGGTCCGCCGCGCCCAGCTCTCGCCCGCCGGAGGCCGCTGGCAGGTCATCGTCCTGGAGGACGCGGACCGCCTCACGGAAGGCGCGGGGAACGTCCTGCTCAAGGCCGTGGAGGAGCCCGCGCCCCGCACCGTGTGGCTGCTCTGCGCGCCCTCCCTGGAGGACGTGCTGCCGACGATCCGCTCCCGCTGCCGCCACCTGACGCTGCGCACGCCGTCGGTGGCGGCGGTCGCCGACATGCTCGTCAGGCGCGACGGGATCGAGCCGGACGCCGCCCAGGCCGCCGCCCGCGCCACCCAGGGGCACATCGACCGGGCCCGCCGCCTCGCGACCGACGACCGTGCCCGCCAGCGCCGAGCCGCCGTGCTCAAACTGCCGCTGCGCGTCGAGGAGATCGGTGGCTGCCTGAAGGCCGCGCAGGAGCTGATCGACACGGCGGCGGAGGAGGCCAAGCAGGTCGCCGAGGACGTCGACGTCAAGGAGACCGAGGACCTGAAGGCGGCGCTCGGCGCGGCGCAGGGCGGCCGGATGCCGCGTGGCACGGCGGGCGCGATGAAGGAGCTCGAGGACAAGCAGAAGCGCCGCAGGACCCGTACGCAGCGCGACAGCCTCGACCTGGCGCTCGTCGACCTGACCGGGGTCTACCGAGACGTCCTGGCCCTCCAGCTGGGCTCCCGGGTGCCCCTGGCCAACACGGAGGTGCAGGACATGCTGGAGCGGATAGCGCGGGGCACGTCGCCGGAGTCGACGCTGCGCCGCATCGAGGCGATCGGCGCGTGCCGCACGGCCCTCGACCGGAACGTGGCGCCGCTCCTTGCGGTGGAGGCGATGACGGTGGCGCTGCGCGCGGGCTAGCCCTCCCGCAGGCGGGCCCGATGGGAACAAGTCACCCGTACGAGCACGCATGGTGATCGTCGCGCTGCCGAGGGTTACTCTCGCGTGATGAAAACCACCCGCCGCTCCCGACGCCCACGCCACGGCGGCCTCGCGCTGACAGCCGGTCTCACCGCCACGCTGACGGTCGCCGGACTGCTCGCCTCCGGCTGTTCGGCGGGCGGCCCGTCGACGGACGTCGCCATGGCCGAGCTGCCCCGCGCCACGCCGAAGGCACTGGCGTCGTACTACGGCCAGAAGCTGAACTGGCGCGCGTGCGGCGTGCCCGGCTTCGAGTGCGCCACGATGAAGGCGCCGCGGGACTACGCCAAGCCGGACGCGGGCGACGTACGGCTCGCCGTGTCCCGCAAGCGGGCGACGGGCGGCAAGGGCGGCCGCCTCGGCTCGCTCCTGGTCAACCCGGGCGGACCCGGGGGCTCGGCGATCGGCTACCTCCAGTCGTACGCGGCGCTCGGCTACCCGGAGGAGGTCCGCGCCCGGTACGACATGGTCGCGGTCGACCCGCGCGGCGTGGCCCGCAGCGAGCCCGTGACCTGCTTGGACGACCGCGAGATGGACGCGTACACGCAGACGGACACGACCCCCGACAGCGCGGCCGAGACGACCCGGCTGACCACGGCGTACAAGGACTTCGGGGCGGGCTGCGAGAAGCGCAGCGGCGCGTTGCTCGCCCATGTCTCGACGGTCGAGGCGGCCCGGGACATGGACGTGCTGAGGGCGGCGCTCGGCGACGAGAAGCTGGCGTACGTGGGGGCGTCGTACGGCACGTTCCTCGGCGCGACGTACGCCGGCCTGTTCCCCGGCCGGGTGGGCCGTCTCGTCCTGGACGGCGCGATGGACCCCTCCCTCACGGCCCGGCGCATGAACCTCGACCAGACGGCGGGCTTCGAGACGGCCTTCCAGTCGTTCGCGAAGGACTGCGTGGCGCGCCCGGACTGCCCGCTGGGCCGCAAGGACCCCGCGGACGCGGGCAAGCGCCTGAAGTCCTTCTTCGCCACGCTGGACAGCGCGCCGATCCCCGCGGGCGACCCGGGCCCCTCCGGCGGCCGCGAACTCGGCGAGGCGCTCGCCACGACGGGCGTGATCGCCGCGATGTACGACGAGTCGGCGTGGCCCCAGCTGCGCGACGCGCTGTCGTCCGCCATGCGCCAGCGGGACGGCTCGTCCCTCCTGGCCCTCTCCGACAGCTACTACGAACGCGACGGCGACGGCAGGTACGCGAACCTCATGTACGCCAACGCCGCCGTGAACTGCCTGGACCTCCCCCCGTCCTTCCGCGCCCCCAAGGACGTCGAAGCGGCGCTCCCCGCCTTCCGCAAGGCGTCCCCCGTCTTCGGCGAGGGTCTCGCGTGGGCGGCCGTGAACTGCGCGTACTGGCCGGAGGAGGCCACCGGCCGCCCCCACCGCATCGAGGCGAAGGGCGCGGCCCCGATCCTCGTCGTCGGCACGACCCGCGACCCCGCCACCCCCTACCGCTGGGCCAAGGGCCTCGCCTCCCAGCTCGCCTCGGCCCGCCTCCTCACCTACGAGGGCGACGGCCACACGGCGTACGGCCGCGGGAGTCACTGCGTGGACGAGACGATCAACACCTACCTGCTCCGGGGCAAGGCCCCCGGGACCGCCAAGCGCTGCACATAACCCCAGCTCACCCCCTCCACCCCGGCCCCCACCCGGCCTCCCCGGAGGGGTGTACGGAGCACCCCCGGAAACTGTGTAGACTTGCTGACGTTGCTGATCGCACCATAGGTGCGGGACGCGCGCCGCCTTAGCTCAGATGGCCAGAGCAACGCACTCGTAATGCGTAGGTCTCGGGTTCGAATCCCGAAGGCGGCTCCGAGGAAGTCCAGGTCACATTGCCCGTGACCTGGACTTTTTTCATGCGGGGGCGCGGCGGGGGCGGGACGCGATGGTCTTCGCTCCCTCGTGTGTGGCCGTGGTGTGGCCGTCCTGTTTTCCAACTGACTCGTCAGCCATCCCGCATCGGCCATCCCGCATCGACTGCGTCGCTCGGCGTCCCTATAGGAATGTCGTGGCGCGCAATGCCCCAGAGGGGCCCCACAAGGGTTAAACCCAGTTGGGGTGGGGCGGATTTGGGCACAGTGGTGGTCGTTA
>NZ_JBHYJH010000094.1:10138-26720 GCF_042740445.1 Streptomyces sp. NPDC059003
CCCCAGCCACGCGCCCGCCGCCCCGCCCCTTAGGATTGTCGGGCCTCTCCGCCCCCATCTGCCCCACGACATGGGTAACTCCCTTGTGGCGTGGGTCGGTTGTGGCAACAGTGGTCGTCGTTCGCCACGTCGCCCTTGCCATCGGAGTAGTGATGCGCCCCCATTGCCGCATGTCCCTCAGAGGGCATCCGTTCCTGCCGATGCCGATGCCGATGCCGATTCGTCGGCCGGAGGTCGCTGTGCCTCGTGGAGGGCAGGGATGAGCGTCGGGGGAGTAGGCATTCCGCGGCTTCAGGACCTTGCCTACATAGAGGTCGCCATCGGGAACGTCGCCAAGGGGGCAACCTTCGAGCAGGTGCGCCGTGCCCTTGTGGACCGGGCCGCCGCGGTCGCGCGTGAGGGGGACGCGGACGGCTCGTACTCCGCGCGCAAGTGGGAGCTGGCGCGGTCGGACACGAAGAAGCACGTCCACAACACGGTCGATGTCCTCAAGGAGCTCATGCGCCTCGGGTGGGTCCAGAAGCACATTCTCCCTTCCGGCCCCAACTCCGCCTACGCGCATGCGGATTCGGTGTTCACCTTGACCTCGGCGGGCGAGAGGTGGGCGGAGCTCGTCGCCGCGGATCGTCGCGCCGCCTACAACGCGCTGACCGGTGTACTGCTCTCCACGCACCCGCAATTCGAGGGCTTCCTGCGTCTCCTGGGCGCCCGGCCGGACAGCGGCGCCAGCCACCTGACCATCCCCCTCCTGCGGTTCAGCGCGTCGAAGTACCGGACCAACGAGGCGTACCTCGATGACTTCATCGCCTTCGCCGTGGACGCGGTGGCCCAGGCCACGCTCGGATGGACCGCCGACCCCGAAGACGTCAGAGCGAGCGTCCGCAGTTATGTCCGCCGTATCGAGGTGCGGGCCCGGGCCCGGCAGAAGGAGATCAGCCGGAAGCAGTTCGCCGCTACGTGCGAGGAGGCCATGGCCCGGTTCGTGTTCAGCGCCGCCGGCTGTCCCCTGGACTACATCAGCCTCGAGCTGCTGCGGAGGTGGACGCGGTTCCTCGGGTTGGCCAACTTCAGCTACTACGCACCGGGCCCCTCGGCGATGCGGCTCTGGCCCACCGCCGTGGTGAGAGGGCGTGGCGCTGCCGTCGCGATCAGCCGGCGCGTCGGGAAGGAGGTGCGCCGGGCGGCCCTCGACACGCTCTGGGCGGTCTGGCGCGAGCAGCGCTCCGACGCCGGCGGAGGCATGTACCTGCCTGTCTGGCAGCTGCGCGCCGCCGTCTGCTGGAAGCAGCGGATCAGCGACGACGAGTTCGATCTGGCCCTGCGTGAGGCCCTCGCGGGGGAGCACCCCGGGCTCGGTTTGAGCATTCACCTCGATCAGGCGTCGCTGAGGGCCGCGCCCGCCTCCACCAAGCCCTTGATCATTCCCAGCGCGAGTGGACTGCGACGCGTGTTCAACGTGATCAGTGTCGCCCCGGAACCCGCTGCCCCCACGATGCCGACCAACGCCAAGGAGAGCTGATCCGATGAGCACCTCCACCCGCAGTGCGGGCCCCGTCTGGCTGAAAAAGCAGTGGGGATTGCGCAACAACCCCTTTCCGACCACGGGCATCGCCCGCTTGGGTGGCGCCGACCTGCGCGAGAACGGCCTGCTCTACGAGCCGGACGTGAACGCCGACAAGGTCGAGGAGGCGGTCGAGAAGTTCGTGCTCGGGGCGACCTTCTCCGGTCTGCGGTTCGGCTACCTCTGGTCGACGGGGACCGGGCCGGGAGACTCCGATGCCCGTGGGTTCGGCAAGTCCGTGCTGATGCAGCACCTCACCGGGATGCTGAACGAGGACTTCGGCCGTGCCGCCTACCTGAGCTGCGGTCTGGATGAGGAAGACGCCGCCGACGAGCCGATCTGCGGCCTTTTGACGAGCTTCGACACGGCCCAGATCCGGTCCTTGAGCGCTGCTCTGTTCACCGCTGTCGAGTACGCGACGGACTTCCGTGCCGAGGCCGGGAACCGCACCCTCGCCCAGCGGCTGCGCGAGGCACTCGTCGAGCGGACGGCCGCTGATGACCCGCAGAGTCTGGCCAAGATCGTGATTGAGCAGCACCGGGACCTGCGGGGCCGCACTCTGGGGCCGCCCGATGACAAGCTCATCCTGGCACTGTGCGACGCGGACCCGACCGTGGCGCAGGACTACCTGGACAAGGTCAAGCCCGCCTCGCGGACCAGGAACGGCGCGGTGCACCTCGCGACGTTCCTGCTCTTCGCGAAGGCTTCGGGTGTGAAGCACGTCCTGCTCTGCTGCGATCAGCTGGAGGACCTCGCGAGCACCACGACGGCGAAGGCCAAGCGGGATCTCGAAACCGAACGGTTCCGCGACATCATCCTCGAAACGCTCCCCATGGCCGACATGCTGAGCGTCGTCGTGACCATGCACCCCCGGGCCGCACTCACCATCGGCACGGCCTGGGAACTCGCGGACCTGCCGACCTTCGAGATCTCGGAGGCCAACAAGCACCGGATCGTGGTGCTTCCGGCCCTTCGTGATCTGGACTCGGCCGTCAAGCTTCTCTCCAGATACCTCGTCGCGGCGCGCAAGAACGGCGACCGGCCGAGCGGCGACCTGTACCCCTTCACCGAGGAAGCGGTCGAGGCCCTGTTCCGGCGGTCCAACCGCAAGCCGCGCGACGTACTGCGCAAGGCGCACGGACTGTTCGAAGCGGCCTCTTCCGACAACCTGGTGACCATCGACGAGCAGGCCGTCACCCGTTACTTGGACGCGGTCGGGCCCGACACCGAAGAGGACATCGGCCCTGTCGTGGCCGGGCCGGTGACGACGTCCCCGGACTGGAGCGCAGGTTGATCTCCCTATGTCCAGCTGCCGGAGCGTCACCGTGACGGCCGGCGCGTGTCGCGTGTGCGGGGCGCTTCTGTCGTCCTGGGAGAAGGGCCGCTGCGGCTGTGGAGGCCCTCGCTGGGCGAGCAACGCGGAGGTCATGTACGCCATCGCCAGCTCGGTCCCGTCACCCCTGCACGTACGCGACTTCGTCCGCCTGGCCCATCGTGACTACGGACGCAGCATGGGTGTCCCGAGTGCCAACGCGGTGCTTTCGCCCGACCGTCGCTTCTGCTGGGCCGGGCAGGGAACTTACTCCCTGTACCGCCATGGTCCCCTCCCCGGCCCGCGGAATCTGGAAGGAGCGAGTCGGCTGGTTCTGTTGGCGGCGGGCGAGCCCTTGACGGTGGACGCACTGGACTACTGCCTGAAGCAACTCGGATATCGGTACAACGTCGCCTCCCTGAAGAATTCGCTCCGGAGCTCCCCGCACATCAGCTGGCAGCAGGACGGCCGGTGGGCGCACCCTCTGGGGGACGAGGCCGAGACAGCGCTGCGGCGCGCGCTCCCCGTCGCTCCCGCCGGCCGACACGCGGCGTGGACGGGCATGCGGGACGCGCTGGCCGAGGATGTGCGACGGCTCATAGGCCAGCGCGCGGAGCGGCTGCACAACCTCGGCCGTCCCCATCGGTTCGGTCTCGACTGGGACGAGGAGCCGGGCATGCTGATGACGTAAGGCGTGGGTCTCGGGCTCGCATCCCGGAGCCCGACTGGTGTTACTGATCGCAGGCGATGCCGTCTCCGTCGCGATCCAGGCTGCGGCTGTAGCCGGGCTCGCCGCTGTGCAAGGGGGCCTTGCCCGCGGCCCGTACAGCAGTGCAGTTGGGGTAGTAGGCGCTGCCGCTGTCGTCGCTGTCGTCGCTGTGTCCGGTGCCGGTGCCGGAGCCGGTGCCGTTGGTGGGGTCGGACTCGTGGTCCGGGGCCGGAGTCGGGTCGGGGTCCGGGGCCGGATGGCGTTCGGTGTGCTCGTTGGGCGGGCACGGGTCGTCCGGTGATACGAGGGCCAGGTCGACCGACATCGTCTCCGGGGACGTGACCTTCGTGCCCGCCTCGGGGGTCTGGAAGCAGACGGTCCACTCGGCCGGGTCGCGTGCGACGGTGATGTCCACATAGGCGCCGGCAGCGTTGATGTCGGAGATGCCCAGCTTCTCGATCTGCTCCGTCGCGGCTCGGTAGGTCTTGTTGATGACATTCGGCAGCTTCGGGTAGGGAATGGCTTCCCCGTCAGCCTCGGGGCAGGGCGCGCCGGTCCGTACCACCGCGAGGTCGATCCTGGCGGTTGCCGGGTCGTCCACCTTCTTGCCTGCCGCCGGGGCCTGGAAGCACACAGTCCAGTTGCTGTCCGCCCACTGGCCGCTGTTGCCCTCCGAGGCGTCGTGGGACGTGACCCGCGAGAAGCCGACATCGGCGGCGGACGACTTGGCGTCCTTCAGGACGTCACCGACGAAGTCCGGGACCTTCGTCGTGGATACGGCTCCGGCATCCGTTCGCGCGGACGGGGACGTCCCCTTGGCGGACTCCTCCGCGTCGGACTCCTTGCCGTCCCCGCCCATGGCCAGCGCGATGATGAACCACACCACGGACGCGACGATGACGACGATGCGCCGCTTGAGCGACCACTCGCGCTTCAGACCGGCGAGTACCCAGCCGAGCGGCGGCAGGAGTACGAGGCCCGCGACGACCCAGCGGGTACGGCGGTGCCAGGGCAGGCCCGTCGGGGGAACCGGGCCCGGAGGCGGGGTGGGCGGAGTCGGCCGGTTCTGGCTCCACTGTGCGAATGACATGTGCGTCTTCTTCTGCTCCGTGCGGCTTCGCGTTCTGGTGCGGCTTCGGGTTCTCGTGTGGCTTCGCGTTCTCGCGTGGCCTCGAGTTCTCTTCCATGCGGCTTCGCGCGAGGGACCGGGGGGGATTCAGCCGACGTCGACGCCGTGGTCGCGGGCGAGACCGGCGAGGCCGTCGACCCACCCCTGACCGACGGCCCGGACCTTCCAGGTCGTGCCGGACGGGTCGTTCGGCGCACGGTAGAGCTCCGCGAGGACCATGGCCCGCAGTCGGGCATCGACGGGCGCCGGGTAGTTCCACACCCGGTGACCGGCGCTGAACTTCAGGTGGAGCGCGGTGAGCCCGGCGAAGTCCTGGCCGGATGCCACGTCGGCGTTCACGGCCACCGCGACGGTCGTGATGTGCGCAGGAAGGCCCTGGAGCCGCACCCGCGCTCCCCGTCCGGAGGCGGCCGGGTCGGACGGGTACAGCCGTGCCGCTCCGCACGTCGAGCAAGGCTGGTTGTAGAAGACGAAGTCGGCGTCCGTGGGCACCCGGCGGTTGCCATCGAGCAGAAGCAGCGACAGATCGAGTGACAGGCCCGAGGCCTGGCAGACGATGTCGACGCCACCTTGTTCGTCGAGGGTGAGCGGGGCGTTCTGGCCGGTGGCGAGCGTTGATTCCTGAGGGCTTGGGGAGGCCGCGGCACTCGGCACGGGATGAGCCGGGTCGTCCGGCACGGGAGGAGCGGGCGCTGCCGTACGGGTCGCGGCCCACTGGGCGAACGGGACGGTGGCGTAGGGGTCCGCCGCCGAGTCCGGTCCCGGTTGCGCGGTGGTGCCGGTGAGGGTCTCGTCGAGCCGGGCGAGCGAGGTGGCCGTGGTCTCCGGGGTGGCCGCCCCGTCGTCCACCTGGTCGGTCTGCGTCAACAGCTCGGCCAGGCCCGGGACCCGGCTGACGTCGAGGGCCTTGATGCCGGTGGAGGTCGCGGTGACGGCGCACTCCACCTCGTCGGCGAGATCGAGAACGCGGACGGCGTCCTCGGGGGCGCGCCAGGTCATCGGCTCCAGCCGGTGCCGCGACCACGAGCCGTACGCGACGATGCCGATGCGCTGGGTGGTGGGTACGCGGGTGAGGACCGCGATATTGATGGTCCGCAGGCCCGGGGCGACCGCAAAGCCTTCCCGCAGGGTCGCCACGATGTGCGAGCACATGCTGGTGAGCCACCACTGGTTGCGGTCGCGTTTGGTGAGCGCCTTGAGCGTGGTGCGGCCTGTGGACGTGACGCCGGGGACCTTGGCCGGCCAGGTGTCGGCGTCGGGCTGGCGCATGACCACGGAGGCGGCGGCGCCCTCCACACCGACCGCGCAGGCCACAGCCCGGTTGTCGGAGTAGGCGAAGTTCACCGCTTCGATCACGGCCGCGGGATCGTTGCGGAGCAGGTCCTCCCACCATGCGGCGGCCTGCCGTCGTAGATCCGCGTAGGCCTCGGCGAGGCGCCGCGACTCGGCGGTCAGGTAGTCGTGGGCGTCGGTCCGTGCCTGTCGCTTGGCTTCGGCGCGGGCGCCGCGGTTCAGGAGCGGGAGTCCCCGGGTGTGGAACGCCTTCGCCTGCTCGTACGCCCACGCGTCGGTGAGGGCAGGCGGCGCCGGAACGACCGGTGGTACAGCCGTGGCGAACGCCTCCAGATGAGCGCTGGTGCTCTCCTCGCGGAAACGCTCGACTTCGGCGATCTCGGCCTCGCGCTGGAAGTCGGCTGCGGTGGGCGGGCGGTACTGAGGAGGTGTCCCTGCCCGCGGCCGCGCGGCTGTCGTGCGCCGCCCGCCACGGGAGCGGCGGCTGCCGCCCACCGCGGTGGAGGCGAAGAAGGGGCCGACGCCCGTCGACAGGCGGGTGCGCCCGGCGCCGAAGCTGACCCTGGCGGCCCGCGGGCCCACCGATGTGCGCACGCCCCGCGTCGACACGGACACGCGCATGCCGGGAACGCCGACTCTGAATCCGAAACCCACGGGGACCTTCCCGTATCAAGGACCGTCGACGACCAGCGACGCCCGTTGACGCCCCGTCGACGATCAGCGGCACCTCGGAGTCTGCACCACCGGTTGATGCCGTCATGGGCGAATGCACGGATTGAGGGACCTTCGGCCTTGCGTGCGGGACCAACGGCCCTCTCATGGGCCGGGGGCGCTGCCGTGGCGCTGCTTTGCGTGCCGGTACGTTTCTTCGCCCCGTGTGTCTACGATGCGCGCGACACGGCGGAAGGCGAGCAGGGAGTGCCCATGGTTGCGGGAGAGGGAGTGGCGGCGGGGCCCATCGGGTTTGCGGCTGTGGGGGCGGCTCATCCGGGGCGTGTGGCGCTGATCGAGGGTGATGGGGTCGGCATCACGTACGGCGATCTTGCCGGGCGGGTTCATCGGCTTTCGCGTGGTCTCGCCGCTCTTGGGGTGCGGGGCGGGCAGACCGTTGCCGCGATGCTTCCCAACAGTCGGGCCTTCTTCGAACTGCGGCTTGCCACCGGGCAGTCGGGGCTGTACTTCACGCCGTTCAGCCATCACCTCACCGTCGCCGAGGTCGCGCACATCGTTGCCGACAGTGAGGCCCGGGTGGTTGTGGTGGACGCGGGGCTCGTGGGTGTGGCCGGGCCCGCTCTCGACGCGGTCGGGGTGCCGGTGGGGCGGCGCGTCGTGTGGGGGCCGGGTGCGGTGCCCGACGGCTGGGTCGCGTACGAGGAGTTGCTCGCCGCCGCTCCCGCCGTGCCGCCCGACCGTCCCCGCGCCGGTGGCACCCTCCTCTACACCTCCGGCACCACCGGCCGCCCCAAGGCCGTCCGCAGGCCGCTGCCCGACGCGCCGCCCGGGCCGAGCCCGTACGAACTGGACTTCATGGCGCGCGTCGGCGTGCGGCCCGGTCCGTACGTGCAGCTCAGCGCCGCGCCGCTGTACCACGCCGCGCCCGGCCTCTTCGCCAACATGGCCCTCCAGCTCGGCCACACCGTCGTCCTCGCGGAGCGGCCCGACGCGGAGGAGTGGCTGCGGCTCGTCGACCGGCATCGCGTCCAGGTGATGTTCGCCGTGCCGACCGTGCTGCACCGGCTGCTGCGGTTGCCCGCCGCGACCCGGTCGCGGTACGACACGTCGAGCCTCACGAGCGTCGTGCACGGGGCCGCGCCCTGTCCGGGCGATGTGAAGCGGCGCGCGATCGACTGGCTCGGGCCGGTCCTGTACGAGTTCTACGCCGCCACGGAGGGGGGCGTCACCGCCGCGAGCAGCGCGGAGTGGCTGGCCCGGCCCGGCACCGTGGGGCTGCCCATGGCCGGGGTCGACGTGCGGATCCTGGACGACGACGGGGAGCCGGTTCAGGTCGGGGAGACCGGGGGCGTGTACTTCACGCCCGCCGTGCCGTTCGCGTACTTCAAGGACCAGGAGAAGACCGAACGGTCCATGCGGGGGGCGTACTTCACCGCCGGGGACCACGGGTACGTCGACGAGGACGGGTGGCTCTTCCTCCGTGACCGGCGGACCGACCTCATCATCTCGGGTGGGGTGAACGTGTATCCGGCCGAGGTGGAGGCCGTGTTGCTCGCTCACCCCGATGTCGCGGACGCGGCGGTGGTCGGGGTGCCGGATGTGGAGTGGGGGCAGCGGGTGGCGGCCGTGGTGCAGGTGGAGGCGGGGGTGACGGCTTGTGGGGAGTTGGGGGAGCGGCTTGTCGCTCACTGTCGGGGGGAGCTTGCCGGGTACAAGGTGCCGCGGGTGGTGGAGTTCTGGGAGCGGGTGCCGCGGTCGGCGGCGGGGAAGGTGCTTCGGCGGGAGGTTCGGGTGCGGGCTGTGCAGGCCTCGCGGGGGCGCCCCTGACCCGCCCCTTCCCGCTGCATCGACTAGCGGCTCCGCCGCGGGCAGGGGCTCCGCCCCCTGGGACCCCCTTTATCGGCGCTGCGCGCCTCGTCCTCAAACGCCGGACGGGCTGGATCGTCGCCGGGCGGGCTAGAAGCCGAGCCAGCGCACCACATCGACAAGCTCGTCCCTGAACAGGCGGTCCGGTGTCGTGATCTGGGGGCGTAGCAAGCCGTCGATCTCCAGGGTCACCAAGCCGTGCATGCGGCCCCACAGGCGTAGGGAGAGGGCGAGGGCCGTGGGGGTGAGGGAGGGGAAGGCGGCGCGGGCCACCTCGGTGAAGGACGGGTCGAAGTCGGTCCAGGTGTAGGCGGAGCCGGGGGCGGCGAGTCGGGCCGTCGTCGCGATCTCCACGATGCCGAGGCAGAGCTCGTACTCCGCCTCGGTGCTGTCCGCCGTGTCCGCGCGCGGGGCGCCGCCCCGGTCGCTGAAGAGGAGGCGGAACTCCTGCGGGTGCGCGAGGGCCCACTCGCGGTACGCGAGGCCGTGGGCGAGGGCGCGTTCCGCGGGGTCCCGGGCGGTGTCGCGGGCCGCGCGCAGGTGCGCGGCCAGGGCGCGGTACGTGTCGGCGGCGAGCGCGGCGAGCAGGGCCTCGCGGGTGTCGAAGTACGTGTAGAAGGTGCCGGGTGCCATGCCCATGTCGCGGGCGATGGCGCGCAGCGCCACGGCGTCCGTACCGCCCTCCACCAGGTGTTTCAGGGCGGTCGCCTTGATCTCGGCGGTCGTCTGGGCGCGGTGGCGGGCCCGCCTGCTGGCGCCGCCTGCGGGCTTCTCCGGCGGCTCCGGCTTCTGCGGCTTCCCCGTCTTCTCCGTCTTCTCCGGCTTCTTTGTGGGGCTCGTCATGGGGTTCATAGTACGGCGGGCAAAAGTTGAACAGTGTTTGGAGTTTGGCCGGTGTTCGGTTTACGGTCTTGGCGTACCTACTGCACAGCCAAGGAGCAGCGGCATGACCACGCACGCGTACGGACCCGGTCCCATCGAGGGCTACGGCGTCGGGCCCCTCCCCATGGAGGCCGCCTTCACCTCCGACTTCCCGCTCGCCCCCGGCGTCGGGCTGCAGGACATCGTCGACAAGCAGGAGGTGGAGCGCCGCGTCATGGACGCCCGCCCCGGGATGTACGCGAAGTACATGCCGAGCCGGTTCGACGAGGTCAGCGGCGAGCACTTCACCGGTGGCCGGTACCTCTTCGAGACCTGGGCCGACGTGCTCGACTACGAGCGGTTCACCAGCGAGGAGCTGGAGTTCGAGCCGGGCGTGAAGTTCTGGAGCCGCCCGTTCTTCCTGAACGTCCAGCGGTACGTGTGGCGCGTCGCCGGCGCGCACCACTTCACGCCCCTGGACGACCACCGCGTCAGCCGCTTCGAGCGGTTCCGGTACGAGGACGGTGTGGATGCGGAGGGCGTGCTCGGGCGGGTCTTCGGGGGTGTGCGGGACGAGGCCGGGGAGCGGGGGCTCGGCGGGGTGTGGGTGATGCATCAGCCTGAGCGGCGGCTTGTCGGGGTGCACACCATCGCGGGCTCCGCGGCCGAGTTGGAGGGGGTGTCCCTCAGTGCGGTGCTGCCTGGGGCGCTGCGTGCCGAGCCCGTCTTTGACCGCGTCAGTGCGATTTTGGCGCTGTGGCTGCCGCGGTCTCGGCTTGCGGGTGGTGCTCCCTCCGCGTATCCGTGGGCGCCTTCGATTCCGCTGCCCACGGTCGCCCCGCAGGAGGTGTGAGGTCGGGGCCCTGCCGGGGGCTCCCCAATCCCACCCCTTCCCGAACTGGGGGCTCCGCCCCCAGACCCCCGCTCCTCAAACGCCGGAGGGGCTATATCTGCCAGCCGGCCTCACCAGTCGCTTCCGTAGCGTTCGGTCTTCGCTCGGAGCCAGGCCGAGAGTTCCGCGCGCTCCTGGTCGTTGGCGGGGCGCAGGTCCGTGGCTCGTACGGTTGCTACGAAGTGCACGAACCGGACGCGGCGGTACTCGCCGTCGACGGTGAGGACCTTGCCCGGTCCGTAGATGTCGGTGCCCGAGTGGGCGACGTACGCGTTCTGGTCGTGGGGGGTCGCCATCGCGCTTCCTTTCGCTCTGTGTGTTCTTCTGATTACAGAGTGAGGTCGGCGGGGGTGGAATCGCCAGTAGGCGAAGGGGGCGAGTGTGGCTAACGGTCCAGGTACGCCAGGACGGCGAGCACCCGCCGGTTGTCCGTCTCCGACGGCGGCAGGCCCAGCTTCATGAAGATGTTGCTCACGTGCTTGGCCACCGCCTTCTCCGTCACGAACAGCGCCTCGGCGATCCCCGCGTTGGAGCGGCCCTGCGCCAGGCACTCCAGGACCTCGCGCTCGCGCGGCGTGAGGTCGCCGAACCGGGCCACGACCTCGGGGTCGATCGCCGTGTCGCCGCCCGCGACGCGCTCGATCGTCGCGATGAACTCGGCGCCGTTGGACACGCGTTCCTTCAGGACGTACCCGACGCCCTCGGGGCCCGTGGCCAGCAACTCGTGGGCGTACAGCGGCTCCACGTACTGCGAGAGCAGGAGCACCGGCAGGCCCGGGACCTCCGTGCGGGCCCGTACGGCCGCCCGCAGGCCGTCGTCGGCGTAGTCGGGCGGGAGGCGGACGTCCACCACCGCCACGTCGGGCCGCAGGTCGGTGAGGGCCCTGAGCAGGTCGGGGCCGTTGTCGACCGCCGCGACGACCTCGTGGCCGAAGGCCTGGAGGAGGCGGGTGACGCCGTCTCTCAGCAGGAAGTGGTCTTCGGCGAGGACAACGCGCACGGCAGCTCCAGGGTGACCAGGGTGGGGCCGTTGAGGGGGCTGCTCACGGCGAGGACTCCGTCGAAGGCGGCGAGGCGGCGCTCGATGCCGCGCAGGCCGGTGCCCCTGGTGATGTCGGCGCCGCCGCGGCCGTTGTCCGTGACGGTGACGCGCAGGGCGCCGTCCTCGTGGCGGAGGTCGATCCAGCACCGGTCGGCGCCGGAGTGCTTGGCGGCGTTGGTGAGGGCCTCGGACACCGCGAAGTACGCGGCGGACTCCACGGGCGGCTCGGGGCGCGCCGGCAGGTCGATCGCGACGTCGGTGGGCAGCGGGCAGGTCATCGCCAACGAGCGTACGGCGTCGGCGAGACCCCGGTCGGCGAGGACCGGCGGGTGGATGCCGCGCACCAGGTCGCGGAGTTCCTTCAGGGCGGCCGTGGAGGACTGGCGGGCCTCGACGAGCAGGCCGCGCACGGCGTCCGGGTCGGCTTCCAGGAGGTGCTCGGCGGCGTCGAGGGTCATGCCCATCGCGACGAGCCGGGCCTGGGCGCCGTCGTGCAGGTCGCGCTCGATGCGGCGGAGCTCGGCGGACTGGGTGTCGAGGGTGTCGGAGCGGGTGGTGGTGAGGTGCTGGATGCGGGCGGCGGCGAGCTCCGCGTCGCTGGGGGCGAGCAGTACGCGCAGGTAGCGGGCGTGCAGCCGGACGACGCGGGGGCTCGCCCAGGCGCACAGCGGCAGCGCGGCGGCGGCGAGCCCGCCCGCGAGGGCTGCTGTCATCGGGTCGTAGACCGGGATGAACAGGTACCAGACGCTGCTGTCCCACCGCTCCGCGAGGTCCTGCCCGTACGCGGCGGTGAACAGCCCCCACGCTCCGCTGAGCAGGATCAGGAGCGGTACGAAGGCGAGGGCGCCGCCCGCGAGCGGGTCGAGGGTGACCCAGCGCCAGTCCCGGTGCACCTGGCTGCCCTTGTCGCGGAGCTGGGCGCGCAGGGCCGTCGCCCGCTCGGCGGGCGACGCGGGCAGGTCGGCGTACGGGGCCGGTATGGCGATGCCCGACCACTCCTGGGCGAGCGCGCGCTGACGGTCGGCGAGCGCGCGGGCGCGGTGTACGGCGTCGGGCAACAGGCGCAGACCCAGTGGCGTGTGGAGCGTGGCGTACACGGCGTGCAGCCACAGGGAGAGGAAGAACGCGCGGAGGGAGAGCAGCCAGAGGGTCAGCGAGCGGCGGAAGCCTGTTGTCATGCCCGCAATTATTGGCGGGGTGGTGGCCGGAAGTCGGTGGTAGAAACTCCCCTCTTGTGGGCCGGGCCGGGCCGGGCCGGGCAGGGCAGGGCCGGTCCTTGGCCGGGGGCCTCGGCGGGGACTCGGCAGGGGCTCGGCGGGGGCCTTAGCGGAGGATCAGCTTCTGGATCGCCCGTGTGACCGTCTCCGGGGCCTCCTCCGCCATGAAGTGGCCGCAGTCGACCGTGCGGTGGTCCAGGTCCGGGGCCCACGCCGACCAGAGCGCGGCGGCGTCGAAGCCGAGGGCCGCGCCCCAGTCCTGCTGGAGGACCGTGACCGGCATCGTCAGGGTGCGGCCCGCCGCGCGGTCGGCACGGTCGTGGTCGACGTCCGCGTGGGCCGACGCGCGGTAGTCGGCGACGATCGACGGGACGGCCTCGCGGGAGGCCTTGAGGTAGGCGGCGCGGATGTCCGCGGGGACGGCTTCGGGGGCCTTGGTCCACAGGTCCAGGAAGTGCCCGAAGAACGCGTCGGGCTCGGCGCCGATCATGCGCTCCGGGAGGCCCGGAGGCTGCGCCATCAGGTAGAGGTGGAAGCCGACCGCCGCCGTCGTGCCGCGCATCACGTCCCACATGTCCAGGGTCGGCAGCACGTCCAGGGACGCGAGGTGCGTGACCGCGTCCGGGTGGTCGAGGCCAGCGCGGATCGCCACCAGCGCGCCCCGGTCGTGCCCCGCCAGCGCGAAGCGCTCGTGGCCGAGCGCGCGGGCGAGGGCCACGATGTCGGCGGCCATCGTGCGCTTCGCGTACGTCTGGCCGTCCGCGGCCTCGGCCGGTTTGTCGCTCGCGCCGTAGCCCCGCAGGTCGGGGCAGATCACGGTGTGCTCGGCCGCGAGCGCCGTCGCGACGTGGCGCCACATGAGGTGGGTCTGCGGGAAGCCGTGCAGCAGGACGACCGGGGTGCCGGTGCCGCCTACGGCGGCGTTCAGGTGGATGTCTTGGGCGACCGGGATGCGGTGGTAGGTGAAGCCTTCGATGCGGGGTGCGGTGTGCGTCATGGGTTCAGCCTGTGGGGTGTGAATCAGCAGTGGATCAGCGTGCGGTGAGCGGGGGGTGGGGAGCGGGTACGTTGAAGGGGTGCCGGAGGAGGAAAGGGCGACGTCAGGGGCGGTGCCGTCCGGAGCGCCCCGGGTCGGTGGGGCGTCCGGGGCGGACGGGGCTTCGGGGGCGTCCGGGGTGTCCGGGGTGTCCGGAGCGGACGGGTCCGGTGCCGTGGTCTTCCAGGTGCTCGGGGCCCTCGGGGCCCGTGACGCGCACGGGCGGTCCCTCGACCTGAAGGGCCCCCGCCACCGGGCCGTCCTCGCCCGGCTCCTCGTCGCCCGCCGCCGGACCGTCCCCGTCAGCTGGCTCGTCGACGACCTGTGGGACGATCCGCCGCCCACCGCCGTCGGCACGATCCGCACCTTCGTCGGGGCCCTGCGCAAGGCCCTCGAACCCGACCGGCCGCGCCGGGCGCCCGCCCGCCTCCTGACCACCAGCGGGCCCGGCTACGCCCTGCTCGCCGCGCCCGACGCCGTTGACGCGTGGCGGTTCGAGGCGGCGGTACGGGAGGCCGGGCGGCTCCTCGACGCCGCCCGGCCCGACCCCGTGCCCGCCCTCCTCGACGACGCCCTCGCCCTGTGGCAGGGCCCCGCCTACGCCGAGTGGGCCGCCGCCGACTGGGCCCGCGCCGAGGTCGGGCGCCTCGACGGGCTCCGCCTCCTCGCCGTCGAGCGCCGCGCGGACGCCGCGCTCGCGCTCGGGCGGGCCGACGAGGTCGTACTCGACCTGGAGCCGCATGTCGACCGTCACCCCTGGCGGGAGGACGGCTGGCGGCTGCTCGCGCTCGCGCTGTACCGGGGTGGGCGGCAGGGGGATGCGCTTGCGGTGCTGCGGCGGGCGCGGGAGCGGTTGGTGGGGGAGCTCGGGGTGGATCCGGGGGAGGGGCTGCGGGGGGTTGAGGGGGAGATTCTGGGGTGGGGGGTGGAGGGTGGGGGTGCTGGGGGTGCCGGGGGCGCCGGGGGTGTGGTGCGGGTGGGTGGGGCCTTCGCGGGGCGCCCCAGGCCCGCCCCTTCCCGCAGCGTCAATCAGCGGCTCCGCCGCGGGCAAGGGACTTCGCCCCCTGGGACCCCCGTTCATCGCGCCGCGCGCTCGTCCTCAACTGCCGGACGGGCTGAATTCGTCGGCCGGGCTGGGATGGCTGGCCAGGGGGAATTGGTCGGGCGTGGGGCCGAGCTCGGCGTTCTCGAAGGCGTCGCGGACGCGGTCTCGCGTGGTGGGCGGCTCGGGCTCGCCCTGGTGTCCGGTGACGCGGGCGCGGGCAAGACGGCGCTGGCCCGGGAACTCGTGGCGCGGGTCGCGGCGGCGGGCTGGGCGACGGCGTGGGGGCGGGCGCCGGAAGGCGGAGGGGTTCCGGCCGGGTGGCCCTGGACGGAGGTCCTCACGGAACTGGGCTGTCAGGAAGGCGAGTCGGGAGCGGTCGGGGAGGACCCGGCCGTCGCCCGCTTCCGTCGGCACCGGCACGTCGCCGGACAGCTCACCGCCGTCGCCGACCGCGGCCGCCCCCTGCTCCTCGTCCTCGACGACCTCCACTGGGCGGGCGAGGAGACCCTCGACCTGCTCGCCGCCCTGGTGGACGGGGGCGTGGCTCGGCCCGTGCTCGTCGTGGCGACGTACCGCGACACCGAAGTCCCGCCGGAGCTGCGCGACGCGCTGGGGCGCCTCGCCCGCTCCGAACCGGCGCGGGTGCGTCTCACCGGGCTCACGGAGGACGCCGTCGGCCGGCTCCTGCACGCCGTCGCCGACCGCCCCGTCGACGCCGCCACCGCCCGCGCCGTGCACCGCCGCAGCGGCGGCAACCCCTTCTTCGTACGCGAGATCGCCCGCCTGTACGCCGCCGAAGGGCCCGTCGCCCTCTCCCGGATCCCCGACGGCGTACGGGACATCGTCCGCCGCCGACTCGCCTCGCTGCCCACGGAGGCCGCCACGGTCCTGCGCCAGGCCGCCGTGATCGGCCCCGACGCCGACCTCGACGTCCTCACCGCGCTCACCGGGGACGAGGAGGCCGTGCTGGGGGCGGTGGAGTGCGCGGTCGAGGCCGGGTTCCTTGCGGAGCCCGAGCCCGAGCCCGAGCCGGAGGCGGGGGACGGGAGTGGGGCTGGGCGCGGGGGTGAGTGCGTGCGGTTCGTGCATGCGCTGGTGTACGAGACCGTGTACGGAGATCTGTCCCGTTCGCGCCGTGCCCGTCTCCACGTCGCCGTCGCCGAGACCCTCGAACGCCTGCGGCCCGACGCCGTCGAGGCGATCGCCCACCACTACCTCGCCGCCGCCACCCGTGCGACGGCCGCCCGCGCGGTCACGTACGCGGCCGAGGCGGCGCGGCGCGCGGAGGCCGGGGGCGCACCGCGCCGGGCCGCGGGGTGGTGGGAGGCGGCGCTTGAGGCGTTCGAGCGGGTGGGCGGCGAGACGGAGAGCGACGGCGGGCCTGGCGAGCCGCCGGGTCTCACGGCGGCGGGACGTGCGGTGGAGGGGCGTGCGGCGGCGGATTGTGCGACGCCGGGGCGTGCGGCAGCAGGCCATCTGGGGACGGGGCGTACGGAGACGGGTCGTACCGGAGCAGGCCAAATGGTGCCAGGTCGTGCCGCGCCGGAGCGTGCGGCGTCGGGTCAGACGGTGCCCGATCGGACGGTGCCCGGTGAGTCGGCTCCCGGCGGACCAGCGCCCGGTCTTGCGGTGCCGGGGCGTGCGGCAGCAGGTCATTCGGAGACCGGTCGTACGGAGGCCGGTCGTACGGCGCCGGGCCAAGCGGTGCCGGGTCTTGCGGCGGCGGGACTTGCGCTGCCGGGGCGCGTGGCAGCAGATCAGTCGGAAACCGGCCTTGCGGTGCCTGGCCTTGCGGCGCCCAGTCGTACCGGGCCGGGCCGAATGGCGCCGGAGCGTGCGCTGCCGGAGCGTGCGGCAGCGGGCCAGACGGTGCCCGGTCGTGCGGGCCCGGATCGTGCGGGCCCGGATCGTGCGGGCCCGGATCGTGCGGGCCCGGATCGTGCGGGC
>NZ_JBHYJH010000094.1:26820-36817 GCF_042740445.1 Streptomyces sp. NPDC059003
CCGGATCGTTCGTGGTCGGATCGCATGGGGTCGGGCCATATGGGGCCGGGACGCGCGGTGCCCGTCGCCCGTGGCCGGGAGCGGCTCGGGCTGCTCATGGGGCTCGTGCGGAACCTCGCCGTCACCGGTGGCCTCGCCGAAGCGCGGCGGCGGCGGGCCGACGCCCTCGACGACGCCGAACGCACCGGCGACCCCGAGCTCACCGCCCGCGTCATCGGCGCCTTCGACGTACCCGGCATCTGGGCCCGCAACGACGACGAAGCCCTCTCCCGCCGCGTCGTCACCGCCGCCGAACTCGCCCTCGGCGCCCTCCCGGACGACGGCACCACCGACCGGCGGGTCACCCGTTGCCGGCTCCTCACCACCATCGCCATGGAGACGCGGGGGCAGGCGCCGGGGCGCGGTGCCGACGCCGCCCGCGAGGCCGAGGCGCTCGCCCGTGACCTCGGCGCCGACGCCCACCCCGCGCTCCTCGCCCTCGCCCTCAACGGCCGCTTCCTGCACACCTTCCACCGCGCCGGGCTCGCCCCCGAACGCGTCCGCGTCGGCGCCGAGCTCACCGCCCTCGCCGCCCGCCACGGCCTCGTCACCTTCGAGGTCCTCGGCCACCTCATGCTCCTCCAATCCCACAGCGCCCTCGCCGACTTCGCCCGCGCCGACACCCACGCGGCGGCCGCCGACGACCTCGCCGAGCGGTACGGGCTGCCGCTGGTGGGGGTGTTCACCGACTGGTACGGGGCGCTGCGCGCGGCCGTCGCGGGGCGGGTGGGGGAGGCCGAGGCGGCGTACCGGGCCGCGGGTGCGCGGCTGCGGGGGACGGGGATGAGCGGGATGGTGGGCGAGGTGGGCGAGGTGGGGGAGGAGGGGGAGGAGGGGGAGGAGGGGGAGTTGGTGGGGCTGGCGTTGCGGTGTTTGGGGGTGCGGGACGGGGGTGAAGTGCGCGAGGCGGGGCGCGGGGACCAGCTGGTGGAGGTGCGGCTGTGTCTGCGGGCCCGTGCGGTGCTGCTGCGGCGGCGCGGTGATGTCGCCGCCATGGAGTCCCTGTACCGGGAGCTCCTTCCCGCCTGCGACGAACTCGGCGGTGCGGGCAGCGGGTTGCTCACGCTCGGGCCGGTCGCTCAGTACGTGGGTGACCTCGCGGTGGCCATGGGGCGGGCGGGCGCCGCCCGGGGGCACTACCGGCAGGCCCTCGCCGTCGCCTCGCGTGCCGGGGCGCCGCACTGGGAGGCCGACGCGCGGCGCGGGCTCGCGGCGGTGCGAGGATGCGGCGATGACTGAGGAAACAGCGGTGGCGTCAGCGGCTTCAGTGGCTTCAGCGGTATCGGTGGCGTATGTGCGCTTCGAGTCCCCCGTGCGGCATGAGCAGCGCGGCTGCTTTCCCGGGGTGTTCTTCCTCGCCAACTCCCTTGCGCGGGAAGGGCGGCTGACCCCCGAGCAGTGGGACTTCTGGCGGGCCAGCAACGACTGGTACGACGCGGCGTATCCGACGCCCGACGCGGACGTCTACCACCGGCATGCCGGTGCGGTCGCCTGGTTCAAGTCCACGGCGACGCATCTGCTTGAGCGGGTGCCGGGGTACATGGACCTTCTTGCCGCGCACGGGGTGCCGTGCCGCGAGGTGCGGACGGACGACCCGGGGCGGGTCGTCTACGAGGACGAGGTCCAGGTGGTCGCCGTCCCCCACCCGCCCGCCGTCCCCTCCGCGACCCCCTGACCTCCCGGGTCCTGGCCGGGCGGGGATGTCAGTGGCGGGTGGCAACCTCGGAGTATGGACGGTGGACGGTGGGTGATCGCGGAGGGTGACGGCGGCGGGGCGGTGCTGGTGCCCGTGGGGGAGGACGGGACGCCGGTGGGCCCCGTCCAGCGGGAGCCCGACCTCGTGGAAGCGGTACGACGGCGCCCCGCCGTGGACCGGTGGGTATGGCGGTCGACCGCCGAGCTGTACCCGCGCCTGCTCGCCGCCGGCGCCCACGCCAGAGTGGAGCGGTGCTACGACATCGAGGCCGCCGAATCCCTCCTGCTCGCGCACGAGGGCCGGCTCGGCGAGCCCCGCTCGGCGGCGGCCGCCTGGGCCCGCCTGCACCGAAGACCCGTGCCGCGGGACCCGGCCCCGCGCGCGGCGGAGCCGGGCTCGCAGGACTCGCTCTTCGACCCGGCCCCGGCGGCCCCGCTGCCCTTCGAAGCGCTCCTAGAGGTGTACGCGGAGCAGCTGAAGCGGCACGGGGCGACGGCGCACCCGGGCAGGATGCGCCTGCTCACGGCGGCCGAGTCGGCGGGCACGCTGGTCGCGGCGGAGATGGACGCGGCGGGCCTGCCGTGGCGGGCGGACGCGCACAAGGACGTACTGACCGAGCTGCTCGGCGAGCGGTACGGCGGCAGTGGCGAGCCGCGCCGCCTCGCCGAGCTCGCCGACGAGGTGTCCGCCGCGTTCGGGCGCCGGGTCCGGCCCGACCTGCCCGCGGACGTGGTGAAGGCGTTCGCGCAGGCGGGCATCAGGGTGCGGTCCACGCGGCGGTGGGAGCTGGAGGAGATCGACCACCCGGCGGTCGCCCCCCTGCTCACGTACAAGTCGCTGTACCGCATCTGGACGGCCCACGGCTGGTCCTGGCTGCAGGACTGGGTGCGCGACGGCCGCTTCCGGCCCGGGTACACGCCGGGCGGCTCCGTCACGGGCCGCTGGACGACCAACGGCGGCGGTGCCCTGCAGATCCCGAAGGTCATCCGGCGCGCGGTGGTCGCCGACCCGGGCTGGCGCCTGGTCGTGGCGGACGCCGACCAGCTGGAGCCGCGCGTCCTCGCGGCGATCTCCCGCGACCGGGGCCTGATGGACGTCGCGGGCAGCCCGGACGACCTGTACACGCGCCTGTCGGACCGCGCGTTCTCCGGCGACCGCGAGCACGCCAAGCTCGCGGTGCTCGGCGCGGTCTACGGCCAGACGTCCGGCGACGGCCTGAAGAACCTGGCGGCCCTGCGCCGCCGCTTCCCGCAGGCGGTGGCGTACGTCGACGACGCGGCGAAGGCGGGCGAGGAGGGCCGTCTCGTACGGACCTGGCTCGGCCGGACGAGCCCGCCCGCCGTCGGCGGGGACGAGGACGACGGGGAGGCGGGCATCCCCCAGGAGGCGGCGGCCACGGACGGCCGGGCGGCCGACCGGGACGGCGAGTTCACTCCCGGGTACGCCTCCAGCGACGCCCGCGCCCGCGGCCGCTTCACGCGGAACTTCGTGGTGCAGGGCAGCGCCGCCGACTGGGCGCTGCTCATGCTGGCCGCGCTGCGCCGCGCCACCGCGGACCTGAAGGCCGAGCTGGTCTTCTTCCAGCACGATGAGGTGATCGTGCACTGCCCGCGCGAGGAGGCGGACGCGGTGGTCGCGGCGGTGCGGGACGCGGGGGACCTGGCGGGGCGGATCACGTTCGGCGAGACGCCGGTGCGGTTCCCGTTCACGACGGCGGTGGTGGAGTGCTACGCCGACGCCAAGTAGCCGCCGCCCCCGGCCGGGCCTCCTCAGCCCTTCAGGCCCCTCGCACCCTTCAGGCCCCTCGCACCCCTCATGCCCCTCACACCCCTTACGCCCCTGGTGAGTCGGCGCAGAAACCTTTCAGCTCCGCCACGACCTTCGTGTCCGCCCCGTCCAGGGACGCCAGCGCGGCGAGCGCCGACCGCCACTGCGCGTGCGCCTCTTGGGTGCGGCCCGCCGCGTGCAGGAGCAGCCCGTACTGGTGGCGGGCCAGGCCCGCCATGCGGGTGTCGCCGCGGTGCTCGGCGCAGTCGAGCAGGCGCGCGCACTCGCGGTCCGCGTCGGCGGTGCGGCCGAGCTCGCGCAGCGCCCGGACCAGGCCGAGCCGGGCCTGGGACTCGCCGTGCCAGTCCTCGTACTCGCCGTGGATGCGCAGGCTCTCCTCGAAGTGGTCGAGCGCGGCGGCCGGTTCGCCGAGGGTGAGACGGGCGTAGCCGATGTTGCAGTGCGCGGACTGGCGCACGACCAGGTGCCCGATGCGCTCGCCGATGGCGAGGCTGCGCTCGTGGTGGTCGATGGCGACGCGCGCGTCCGTGTGCTCGTACAGATTGCCCAGATGGCTGAACGTGACGGCCTCGCTGAGCGGGTCCTTCAGGTCGCGGGCCAGGCCAAGGGCCTGGGTGAGGGCGCCCGCGGACTCGGCGTGCCGGCCGAGGCCTTCGAGGAGCAGGCCGCGGTGGTTGAGCCCCCGGCGTACGCAGGACACGCGGCCGAGGCCGCGCCAGAGGGTGAGGGCCTCGTCGTTCAGGGCGAGCGCCTCACGCGCGCGGCCCGCCATGAAACGGTGGCCCGCCAGGTCCGTCAGCGCCTGCGCCCGCGCGGCCGGGTCCCCGTGGCGGCGCGCGGCCTCCACGGCGATGGCGGCAAGGGTGCCGAGCTCGGGCAGCCGGCCCCTGCGCTGGAGGTACGGGAAGAGGTACCGGACCAGGGTCGGCACGACCCCGGACCCGTCCCCGGCCCGCCGCTCGGCGAGCGCGACGATGTTCGCCAACTCCTCGTCGGCCCACCCGAAGGCCTCGTCGAGGGTGGGGAAGACGGGAATGCCGCCACCGCGGCCGGTTCCGGTTCCGGTTCCCGTTCCCGTTCCGGTTCCGATTCCGGGAACGTCCAGCTCGGCGGCCTCCGGTCCCGCTCCGCCCCCGAGCCGGTCCACCCGGTCCTGGCCCTCCGGCATGATCGCCAGGAGGGTCGCGCGGGCCATGTCCGCGTACCAGCGCAGGGCCACCTCGTCGGCCGAGACACCGTGTCCGGCGGTATGGGCGGCCGGGGCCTCGGGCGGCTGGGTCGTGGCGTGTTCGCGGGCGAAGTCGCGAACGAGGTCGTGCGGGGCGTAGCGGCCGTACGCGGTCTCGTCGAGGAGGGCGACGTCCACGAGGCGGTCGAGCGCGGCCTGGGCGCGCCAGCGGGGGACGTCGAGGAGGCGGGCGACCAGCGGGACCCCGTACGCGGGCAGGTCGAGCGCGCCGATCACGTACAGGGCGCGGGCCGCGTCGCGGTCGCCCTCGCGGTCGGAGTCGCGCAGCGCGGTCAGGGCGACGTCCAGGGAGCGGTGCACGCTCAAGTCGTCGTACTCCAGGTGCCGCAGGCGTCCGCCGCAGTCGGTCAGGAGGCCCGCGAGCGCGTCCGGGGTGAGCGCGCGGCGGGCGGCCAGACGGGCCGCGACGATGCGCAGCGCCAGCGGAAGGCGGCCCGCGAGGCACACCAACGGGTGCCCGGCGTCCAGGTCCTCGCGGCCCGACACCGCGCGCAGCAGCGCCGCGCTGTCGTCGTCGGTCAGCGGCCGCAGCGGGAAGCGGGTCGCGCCGTCGAGGGCGGCGAGCTGCGAGCGGCTGGTCACGAGGACGGCGCAGCCGGTGCCGCCGGGCAGCAGCGGGCGCACCTGCGCGGCGCTCGCCGCGTTGTCGAGGAGCAGCAGCGTGCGGGTGGGCGCGAGCAGCGAACGCAGCAACGCGGCGGCGGCGTCCGGGTGTTCGGGCGCGTGCCGCCCCTCGGCGCCGAGGTCGCGGAGCAGCGCGGCGAGCGCCTGGCCGGGGGTGAGCGGGCTGACGCCCGGGGTGGCGCCGTGCAGGTTCAGATAGAGCTGGCCGTCGGGGAACTCCGCGCTCAGGCCGTGCGCGACGTACAGCGCGAGCGCGCTCTTGCCGACGCCGGGCATGCCGGAGAGCACGGCGACGGGCGGGCTGCCTTCGGGCGGGGCGCTTTCCGGTGGGGCGTCTCCAGGGCGTACGTGTTCAGGGCGTACGTGTTCAGGGCGTACGTCTTCGGGGCGTACGCCTTCGGAGTGGGTGTGCCCGGTCGTCGTCCCGGGGGGCGTCCTCGTGAGCAGGGCGCGCAGGTCGCGGGTCACGGCCGCGCGGCCCGTGAAGTGTGCGGGGCGGGGCGGGAGTTGGGCGGGGCGTGGGGCCCGGCTCGGCGGGGAGGTGGTCTGGCGGCCGGCCGCGAGGACCGACCGGTGGGCGTGGGTGGCCGCCGCGGACCCGGGCGGCCTCTTCGTACCGGCCCGCGCGCCCGCGCCGCCGCGTGGGGGCTCACCGCGCAGGACCTCCTCGTGCGCCTCCCGCACCGCGTCGCCCGGCTCCACGCCCAGCTCCTCCACCAGCCTGCGGCGCAGTTCGCGGTGGACGGCGAGGGCCTCGGCCTGGCGCCCGGTGCGGTGCAGCAGGAGCATGAGCTGGCGGTGGAAGGCCTCCCGCAGCGGGTGCTCGGCGACCAGGGCGGTCAACTCGGGGGAGAGCGCACCGAGTTCGGCGTGCGCGTTCGCGGAGGACGCGGCGAGCGCGAGGGCCGCGTCGAAACGCCACTCCAGGACGAGCAGCCGCGCCTCTTCCAGACGCTGTACGAGGGCGTGCCCGGCCGTGACGTGCGCAAGCCCGGAGAGCGGGGCGCCGCGCCACAGGGCGAGGGTGCAGCGGGCGGCGTGCGCGGCGGTGGTCCAGTCGCGTGCGGAGTGGGCGGCGCGGGTGCGGGCGGCGCGCTGTTCGAAGACGCGGACGTCGAGCTCGCCGTCGGCCACGGCGAGCCGGTAGCCCGGCGGTACGGCGCGCAGCCGGTCGGGGTCGTCGAGGAGGCGGCGCAGACGGGTCACGTGGTTCTGGAGCGACGCGTGGGCGGACGCGGGCGGGTCGGCGGCCCACAGCGCCTCCTTGAGCGCGTCGGCGGAGACCACCCGGTCCGGTTCGAGGAGCAGCGCGGCGAGCAGGGCGCGGCCCTTGGGGCTGCGTACGGGGCGGGGTTCGCCGTCGGCGTCGTACACGGCGGGCACACCGATGAGCCCGAACCGCAGTTCGCCTCCCATGCGCGCCCTACTCCCCCAGTGCCCGCAGCCCCCGCAGGCTGTCGCGGTCACGCCAAAACGGTGACCGTTGGGCCCATGTTAGCCATCTGTTGGCGGCGCCTGGTGTGATCACTGCATCGGACCTGGCCCCGCCGGTGCATGCGCTTGGCGCGTGGCTCGGGGGAGTGTCGCCGCCGCGGCCGGGTCCGTCCAAGGCCGTCCCCTGGGCCACGTTCCTGGCCACTGGGGGCTCCGCCCCCAGACCCCCTTCTTCCTCGGCCTTCGGCCTGGTCCTCAAACGCCGGACGGGCTCATTCCGGCCCGGTTACGTCACCGGTAGGCGGAGGGTGAAGACGGCGCCGCGGCCCGGGGCGCTCTGGACGGTCACCGTGCCGCCGTGTGCCTGCACCAGGTTCCGGACGATGGCGAGCCCGAGCCCACTGCCTCCCGTGGCCCGCGTACGCGACTTGTCGGCGCGCCAGAACCGGTCGAAGACGTGCGGCAGATCCGCCTCCGCGATCCCGCTGCCGGTGTCGGCGACCTCGAAGACGACCCGGTCGCCCTCCCTCCGGCACACGACCGTCACGCGCCCGCCCTCCGGCGTGTGCCGGATCGCGTTGGAGACGAGGTTCCCGATGGCCTGCCGCAGCCGCAACGGGTCGGCGGTCAGCCACGGATCACCGTCCGCGCGGGCGACGAGCCGTACGCCCTCCGCGTCCGCCCGCGCCTGGTGCGCGGCCACGACCTGGTCGGCGAGGTCGGCGGCGCGCGCCGGTTCGCGGTGCAGGCGCAGCGTGCCCGCGTCGGCTGCGGCGAGGTCCTGGAGGTCGTTGACGATGTGCTGAAGCAGCAGTGCCTCCTCCAGGAGGGAGGTGACGAGCTCCGGATCGGTGGCGACGACCCCGTCCTCGGCCGCCTCCAGCCAGCCGCGGATGTTGGACAGCGGGGTGCGCAGCTCGTGCGCGACGTCGCTGACCATCGCCTTGCGCTGCTCCTCAAGGGCCCGGCGGTGCGCGGCCATGTCGTTGAAGGCGGCGGCGAGTTCGCTGATCTCGCCCGCGGAGCGGGCCGGCACCGGCTCGGTCGCCTCGCCGGTCTTCATGCGCTGCGTCGCGGTGGTCAGGGCGCGCAACGGCCGCGTGAGCCGGGTCGCCGCGAGCGCGGTCACGGCGACGGTCACGGCGAGGATCGCCGCGGCGAGCCCGACGAGCCGCGTCGTGTTCGCGCGGGAGAGGCGGAAGCCGCTCTCGGAGGGCCGGGAGCCGTCCTGGCTGGTGATGAAGAGGAGCGCGGGCGACGACACGTACGGGCCGAGCTGCTCGCGCCGCGCGCTGTCCACGCAGCTGGCGGCGAGGGCCTCGGCGCGGGCCTGGGGGTCGTCGACGGGCGGCGTCGCGGGCACCTTGGACCCCTCGACGGACGGCTCCGGCACCGGCTGCGCGGGGTTGCGCGGCTCGCCCGGGGCGCTCACCGCGTACAGCCGCGGGCTGCCGACGGGCGACATGGCCAGGCCCAGCTTCACGGGCTCGGTGCCCTTGCGGCGCATGCACGCGTCGGCCAGCTTGTTGACCTTGTCGAGCGCCTTGCGCTCGGTCGTGGTCGGTTCGTACAGATAGTCGCCGCCGCAGCGGAAGTCGATGACCCGCTCGTCGCGCCCGTCGTTCGACACGAAGTACGGGCGGCCGCTCGGCCCCTCCACCGTCTTCGCCGACACACCGGCGTCCCGCATGCACCCGATGTACTTCTCGGCGAGCGCCCGCAGCCGGTTCCGCTCGTCCGCCGGAAGCCGGAAGGGACCCACGGCCCGCGGATCGATCCGGTCCACCGAGCCGGTGCCGTTGCCGAGCCCCTCGCCGCCGCCGTCGGTGCCGGTGCCCGGCCCGACGCCGAGGCCCTGCACGCTGTCGGCGTCCCCGCCCCTGCCCGCCGACAGCGTCGAGTCGACGGCCAGCGGGTCCACCACGGCCGACGCCCGCGCCGGAAGCCGGGCCCTGTGCCCGTCGTCACCGCCCGCGCCCGCGTCCGCCGAGTCGGCGATGATCTTGCGGTCCTGCGTGGTGAGGGCGATGCGCCGGCCCGTGTCGTCGGCGAGCTCCCGCACCGTGCGGCCCGCGCCGCGCCAGCTCGGCGTGGTCGCGGCGAGCCCGAGGAGCTTGTCGTAGATCCGGGCGTCGTCGGCGAGCACCTGCCCCTGCTCCTGCCGGATCGCCCCCGACGTCGTCTGCGCCGCCAGCCACGCCGTCGCGGCGATCGACAGGACGGACACCAGGACCGACACGGCGAGCAGCCGCGTCAGCAGGCTCTTGCGTACGGGGACACGCATACGGAACCCCGTCTTACGCCCCATGGGCGACCAGCTTGTACCCCACGCCGAACACCGTCACGAGCCGGCGCGGCTCCCGCGGGTTCGCCTCGATCTTCTTGCGCAGGTTCAGTACGTGTACGTCGACCGTGCGCGCCGATATGTACCCCGAGGAGCCGTGGATGCGGTCCAGCAGCTGCGGCCGTGTGAACACCCGCTCCGGCTCCGCCGCCATCGCCGCGAGCAGCTCGAACTCGCCCGGCGTGCACTCCACCTGCCGCCCGTCGACCGTCACCTCGTGCCGCAGGGCGTCCACGACGAGGGCGCCCGCCCGGAGCACGCGCGCGTCCGACTCCGGCGGCGGCCGGTGCGCGGATCCGCTGGCGCGGCGCAGCAACGTCCGTACGCGGGCCATCAGCTCGCGCGGGCTGTACGGCTTCGTGAGGTAGTCGTCGGCGCCCAGGTCGAGGCCGAGCAGCAGGTCGTCCTCCGTCGAACGGGCCGTGAGCATCAGGATCGGCAGCGAGGCCGTCGCGCCCGGCCGGGAGTCCGACCGCAGGACACGTGTCACCCCCAGGCCGTCGACCTCGGGCATCATCCAGTCCAGGATCAGCAGGTCCGGGTCGCGGCGGTGGACCTCCGCCAGGGCGGTGCGGCCGTCGTGGGCGACGCCGACTGTGTGTCCCTCGCGCTCCAGGTAGCGGCGGATGAGGTCGGCCTGTTTCTCGTCGTCCTCGGCGACCAGCACGAAAGCGCACATGCGCCCGAGCATAAGCGCCCCTTCCCCCCTCTCCCGTCCCCCTAACAGGATGCTCATAACTCCCCACCCAACGGCCCCTGCACCCAGGCCCCGCCGCTACCGCGGCGGCGACTTCCCGCCCGCCCACCCAGTACCTACCGCCCC
>NZ_JBHYJH010000095.1:0-36357 GCF_042740445.1 Streptomyces sp. NPDC059003
GTACTGCAGGGGGGACCCTGTGGGAGAGTAGGACGCCGCCGAACTAAATTTGATAAAGCCTCAACCCCCGAGTTTCCACTCGGGGGTTGAGGCTTTTTTGCGTTTGTCGGCCCTTCAGGACTTCCAGCGTCATTTCGGAGCCGGAGGCATTTCAGAGGCGGCCCGCGGCCTTGAGGGACAGGTATGCGTCCGCCAGTGCCGGAGGCAGATCGTTCGGGGTGGCGTCCACGACGATGACGCCGTGGCGGGTGAGCTGTTCCGCCGTGCGATGGCGCTCCGCTTGGGCCTGGGCTGCGGCTGCGGCGTCGTACACCGCCTCTGTCGTGCCCCGTGAGCCGGCCATCTTGGTGATGTGTGGATCGGCCACCGATGCGACGAGAACCTTGTGGCGTTGGGTGAGGCGGGACAGTACGGGCAGCAGGCCCTCCTCAATGGGGGCCGCTTCGAGGCTGGTGAGGAGCACGATCAGGGCACTACGAGGCGCGGTGCGCAGCGCCGTGGCGGTGAGGCCACGGGCGTCCGTCTCGATGAGCTCGGGTTCGAGCGTTGCCAGCGCGTTGACGAGGGAGGGCAGGACGTCGCCCGCTGCCTTGCCCTGGACCAGGGCGCGTACACGGCGGTCGTAGGCGAGGAGATCGACGCGGTCGCCGGCTCGGGAAGCGAGGGCCCCGAGCAGGAGGGCGGCGTCCATGGAGGCGTCGAGGCGCGGGGCGTCGCCGACGCGGCCCGCCGAGGTGCGGCCGGTGTCGAGGACCAGAAGGATGTGGCGGTCGCGTTCGGGGCGCCAGGTGCGGACGGCGACGGAGGAGTGGCGGGCGGTGGCGCGCCAGTCGATCGAGCGGGTGTCGTCGCCAGGAACGTACTCGCGCAGGCTGTCGAACTCCGTGCCCTGACCGCGGAGCAGCACGCTGGTGCGGCCGTCGAGTTCGCGCAGGCGGGCCAGTTTCGACGGCAGGTGTTTGCGGCTGGCGAAGGGCGGCAGGACACGGAGCGTCCAGGGGACGCGGTGGCTGCTCTGGCGGGTGAACAGGCCGAGCGGGCCGTACGAGCGGATCGTGACGCGGTCGGCCTGGTGGTCGCCGCGGCGCGTGGGGCGCAGACGGGTGGTGAGGCGGCGGCGTTCGCCGGACGGGACGTCCAGGCGGTGCCGGGAGGCCGTGGTGTCGGTGCCGGGCTGCCAGCTACTGGGGGGCCAGGCGTCGCGGAGCTCGGCGCGCAGGGGGCGCTTGGTGGGGTTGGTGACGGTGAGCTGGATGTCCGCCGGTTCGCCGAGGCGTACGGAGGTGTCGCCGGAGCGGGTCAGGCCGAGGCGGCGTACGGGGGCGGCGAGCGCGAAGTCGCAGGCGCAGGCCAGCGCCAGCGGGGCGTTGACGGCGAGGAAGCCGGTCCAGCTGGGTTCCAGGATGCCGACGGGGAGGGAACCCAGGGCCGCCAGGAGGGCGGTGCGGCCGGTGAGGGCCATCAGCGGGGCACCGGGACGTGAGCGAGGACCGCGTTGATCACGGAGTCGGCCGTCACGCCCTCCATCTCCGCCTCCGGGCGCAACTGCACGCGGTGGCGGAGGGCGGGCAGGGCGAGGGCCTTCACGTCGTCGGGGATGACGTAGTCGCGGCCGGTCAGCCAGGCCCAGGCGCGGGCGGCGGAGAGCAGGGCCGTGGCGCCGCGGGGCGAGACGCCGAGGGTCAGGGACGGGGACTCGCGGGTGGCGCGGCAGATGTCCACTACGTAGGCGGTGACTTCGGGGGAGACCGCGGTCTTGGCGACGGCGGAGCGGGCCGCTTCGAGGTCCGCGGGGGTCGCTACGGGGCGTACGCCGGCGGCGCGCAGGTCGCGCGGATTGAAGCCTTCCGCGTGGCGCTGCAGAACGGCGATCTCGTCCTGGCGGGACGGCAGATGCACCGTCAGCTTGAGGAGGAAACGGTCCAGCTGGGCTTCGGGCAGGGGGTACGTGCCTTCGTACTCGACCGGGTTCTGCGTGGCGGCGACGAGGAACGGGTCGGGGAGCGGGCGGGCGGTGCCGTCGACGGTGACCTGGCGCTCCTCCATCGCTTCGAGGAGGGCGGACTGGGTCTTGGGCGGGGTGCGGTTGATCTCGTCGGCGAGGAGGAGGTTGGTGAAGACCGGGCCCGGCTGGAAGGAGAACTCCGCGGTGCGGGCGTCGTAGACGAGGGAGCCCGTGATGTCGCTGGGCATCAGGTCGGGGGTGAACTGGACGCGCTTGGTGTCGAGTTCGAGGGAGGCCGCGAGGGCGCGTACGAGGAGGGTCTTCGCGACGCCGGGGACGCCTTCGAGCAGGACGTGGCCGCGGCAGAGCAGGGCCACGACGAGGCCGGTGACGGCGGGGTCCTGGCCGACCACGGCCTTGGAGATCTCGGTGCGCAGGGCCTCGAGGGAGGAGCGGGCGCGGTCGGAGCTCCCGGCGTTGTCAGTGGTCGGGTCCATCATGAAGTACGTGCCTCACTTTCGAGGGCGTCGAGTTGGTCGGCGAGGGCGATGAGCCCTGCGTCGTCGCCGGGCGGCGGGCCGAAGAGAAGGGGGTGCAGGTCCTGGCCGGGCGTGCGGAGACGGCTGGTCAGGGCGGGCAGGAGCGCTTCGGGCGTGTGGGCCCGGGCGGTGGGGACGCCGACGAGGGGGGCGAGACGCATGCGGGTGGCGGAGCGAAGAGCCGCGGCGGCGCGGTCGCGGGCGTCGGCCTTGCGGTAGAGGCGGGCGCGGCCTTCGACGGTTTCGGAGGCGCGGATCGCGACGGGGAGTTTTTCGGGGACGAGTGGGCCGAGGCGGCGGGCGCGCCAGAGGGCGGCGAGCGCGGCGGCGACGGTCAGCTGCAGCGTGCCCCAGAGCCAGCCGGAGGGGATCAGGTCGAAGAAGCTGTCGTCGGCGCTTTCGTCCACCGCGTCGTCGGAGAGCGAGGGGAGGTACCAGACCAAGTGGGGGCGGGAACCGAGCAGTTGGAGGGCGAGCGAGGCGTTGCCGTGCTTGTCGAGGCGGTCGTTGTAGAGGATGTCGGGGGCGCCGAGGACCACGGTGTCGCCGCCCGGCTCTTCGGAGTCCGGTGTGCCGGTGTCCGGGCGCTCGGCCGGGAGGTGCAGGAGGCTGGGCAGGCCGTCGCTGACATAGCAGGACTCGGCGGCCGGGGCGAGCGTCTCGTAGCGGATGCCGCCGACGTCGGCGGGGCCCGCGCGGCGGGCGGCGGGCAGGGCGCAGTCGGGGGACAGCGTCGAGTCGAGGCTGGGCACGCCGTCCGCGGTGACCCCGGGGGCGAGCCGCGACACCGACGGGCCCCCGGGTGCGACCAGGACGGTGCGGCCTCCGGAGTCCTTGGTGGCGGCGTGGAGGCGGGACTGCTGGCGGTCGGTGAGCAGGTCCGGGTTGGCCACGAGGAGGGTGGTGTCCGGGCCGGCGGCGGACCGGGCCTCCTCGGTGGTGGTGACCACGCGCGTGGACACGCCCCGGTCGGCGAGGAGTTCGGACACGGCGCGGCTGCCGTAGGGGTCGGTGGAGCGCGGGTCGAGGCGGCCGTGCTGGGTGCCGGAGCGGACGGCGGCGATGACGATGCCCGCCACCAGGAGGATGACGAGTGCGAGGAGGATGCCCCGGGAGCGGGTCCACACCTGGCGCGGGGTGCGGGCCAGGGACGTCGCCGGGGGTGCAGCGGACGGCTGCGGCGGCGTCGGGGACGACGAGGGCGGGGGCTTGAGGAGTGTCGGCGAGGAGGGGCCGGGGGATGCGGGGGCCGCGGTGGGCGGCAGCGCGGGGGGTGTGCTCTGGCCGTGGCCCAGGGGTGCGGAGGCCGAGGTCGGCTGGGGTGCTGCGGCGGTGGGCGTTGTGGGTCGGGGGTGGTCGGGTGCCGTGGAGGCGGGGGGCGCGGGGTGGTGGGTCGGGCTGCCGGGGAGGGCCGGGGGTGCCGTGGGGGCGCTGGTTGGCTCGGGGGCGTCGGCGGGGTCGGTGGTTGGCTCGGGGGCGTTCCCTGGTGCGGTGGTCGGGTCCGGAGCGTTCGCGGGTGCGGTGGTCGGCTTCGGGGTGTCCGCGGGCGCGGTGGGCCTCTTCGGGTCCGTGGGGCCGGTCATCCGGTCGCTCCGTGGGAGCCGTGGGAGCTGTTGGCGGCCGTGCCGTGGGTGGTCGGGCTGTGGGCGGTGCTGGTGAGTGTCGGCCTGGTGCGGTCCAGGTCCTGGTCGAGCTCGGTGAGGCGGAGGTACGTGGGTTCGTCGCCGGCGCGGCCGCCGTATGTGACGTCGTCGAACTCCCGGGCCGCCGCGCGCAGTCGGTCCGCGTGCGCGGGCAGGGTGTGGCCCGCTTCCGCGGCCGCCTCGTCCGCGGTGCGGCCGGGGCGGGGGTCGAGGAGAGCGCGCTCCTCCAGTGAGCGGACGATGGCGCGCATCCGCTCCTGGACGGCCGGGCTCCAGTGGCCGTCGGCGGCGTGTGCCTCGGCGGCCGCGCGGTGCTCGGCGGCGCTGCGCGGGCGGTCCTCGAAGAGCGCAGACGACGTGCCGGGCGCACGGCGGGGCGTCCCCAGGCGCCACCACAGGGCGGCCAGGAGCGCCACCACCGCGACCACGATGACCAGCAGGCCGAGCCCGCCTCCCGGCGCCGCTCCGGAGGCGGCGTTGAACAGGTCGTCCACCCATCCCCAGAAGCGGTTCAGGGCCCGCTGGAGGAGGCCCGGGTCGTTCTCGTGGTACATCGGCTTGGACAGCTCGTCCTCGGCCGCCTCCCGCGCGGGGCCGCGCGGGACCGTCACCGGCGGTTCGTCCCCGGCGCGCGGCAGCGGCGCAGCCGCCCCGAAGCCGGTCCGCGGCAGCGGGATGACTGCGCCGAGCTCGGTGAGAACCGCCCCCGCCAGGGTCACCGCATCAGCTCCCCGGTGTGCCGGGCGCGTCGGACGGGCCGTGGCCCGGGACCCCGGCGGCGCGGGCCAGCTCGAGGTCGAGGGCCTCGCGGCGGATCCGCTGGTCGATGTAGAGGAGCACGGTGACGCCGGCGGTGATCGGGAACGTCAGCATGGAGCCGATCACCTGACCGACACCGCTGACGATCAGGAACGTCCAGCCGACGTCGCCGGAGCCGCTGTCCAGGACGCTGGAGACGCTGTCGCCGCTGAGCGCGCCCGCGATGATCGTGAACGGGATGACGATGATCGACGCGACGACGTTCGCGATGACCGCGGCGAGCAGCTGGATGCCGAAGACCCGCCACCAGGAGCGGCGGACCAGCTTCGTGGACCGGCTCAGCGACTTCTTCACGCCCTGCTTCTCCAGCATCAGCGCCGGGGAGGAGAGCGAGAGGCGGACCATCAGCCAGAGCGCGACGACGCCCGCGGCGAGCCCGCCGAGCACGGCGAGGCTGGCCCCGGCGTCGGTGGCCCCGGTGGCGGCGATCAGCGCGCCGGGCAGGATTCCGGCGGCGACGATGCCCACGGCGATGAGCGGAAGCAGCAGCGTCAGGCCGAGCAGCTTCGCCAGCTGCGGACGCGAGTCGTGCCAGGCCTCCGCCGTGGTCACCGACTTACCGAGCACGGCGCGGCTGGTGACCATGGTGAGCAGGGCTGTCGCGACGATCGTGCCGAGCAGCGTGATGACGAGCACGGCGCCGGAGCTCAGCAGTGTGTCGCCGAGGGCGCGGGTGACCTCGCCGAGGGTCGCGCTCGGGTCGTCCAGGGCCTCCGTGTCCGCGGTGTCGTTGAGGACCAGGCCCTGGAGGAGGACGGTGACGAGCTCCGTGACGACGGCGACGGTCAGCGAGATGCCGAGGACCGTGCGCCAGTGCGTGCGCATCGTGGAGACGGCGCCGTCGAGGATCTCGCCGACGGCCAGCGGGCGCAGCGGGATGACGCCGGGCTTCGCGGCGGCCGGCGGGCCCTGCCAGGCGCCCCAGCCGCGGTAGGGGCCTCCGGGGCCGCCAGGACCTCCTGGCCCCCCAGGGCCGCCCGGGCCGCCGGGACCACCGGGCCCCGTGGCGCCGCCCTGCCAGCCGCCCCAACCCTGACCCTGGCCGGGCGGTGCCGGCGGGGGCGGGCTCTGGCCGGGGCCTGCGGGGCCGGGCGCGGACCACTGGGCGGGCGGCGGCTGCTCCTTGGACCACTTCGGGCCCGGGCCGCTCGGCCGGTCCTCGGGGGCGGCGGACCCCTGCTGGCCGGACTGGTCCTTCTGACCCGACTGCTCCTGCTGACCGGTCTGGTTCTGCTGGCCGGACTCGTCGGAGTCGTGTCCGTCGGAGGGGGCAGATCCGGGCGAGGCCCAGCCCGGAGTGTCGTTCATCGTCGCTCCTTCACGGTGCCCGTCCGCGGTCGCGGCGGCGGGTTGGCTGCCATCGTGCCACGGGGTGGTGGCCCGGCGGCCAGGCGCGGTGCACCGGGAGCGGGAGGCACCGCATCCGTGACCCCGGGAGCGGGGGCCCTGAGGGCGGCGTACCTCCTTGTGCCTCCTCGCGGGGCCGGTACACCTTCTATTGTCCGACCGGTTCCGGGCAGACTGGGCGGATGGCTGATCAGTACGCGCAAACAGGCGAGGACGTACGGCCGACCGCGATCCCGGCGATTCCCGCCATCCGCTGGGACGAGCCACCCGAAGGGCCCGTGCTCGTCCTCCTCGACCAGACCAGGCTGCCGGGCGAGGAGAGCGAGCTGGTGTGCACCGACGCGCCCGCCCTCGTGCGGGCCATCCAGACGCTCGCCGTGCGGGGGGCGCCACTGCTCGGCATCGCCGGTGCGTACGGCGTCGCGCTGGCCGCCGCCCGCGGCTTCGACGTGGACGAGGCCGCCGAGGCGCTCGCGGGGGCGCGCCCCACCGCGGTCAACCTCGGCTACGGCGTGCGCAGGGCCCAGGCGGCGTACCGCGGCGCGGTGGCCAGGGGCGCCGACGAGCGGCGCGCGGCCGGGGCCGCGCTGGCCGCGGCGCGGGCCCTGCACAAGGAGGACGCCGAGGCCAGCGCGCGGATGGCGGTGCACGGCCTGGCGCTGCTCGACGAGCTGACGCCCGGCGGCGGTCACCGGATCCTTACGCACTGCAACACGGGGGCGCTGGTCTCCGGCGGTGACGGCACGGCGTTCGCGGTGGGCCTCGCGGCGCACAGGGAGGGGCGGCTGCGCAGGCTGTGGGTCGACGAGACGCGGCCGCTGCTGCAGGGTGCCAGGCTCACGGCGTACGAGGCGGCGCGCAACGGCATGCCGTACACGCTCCTGACGGACAACGCGGCGGGGTCGCTGTTCGCGGCCGGTGAGGTCGACGCGGTGCTGATCGGCGCCGACCGGATCGCGGCCGACGGTTCGGTGGCCAACAAGGTGGGGAGCTATCCGCTCGCGGTCCTCGCCCGGTATCACCACGTGCCGTTCATCGTGGTGGCGCCGGTCACGACCGTCGACCCGGACACCCCGGACGGCGCCTCCATCGAGGTCGAGCAGCGGGCCGGTCATGAAGTGACGGAGGTCACGGTGCCCTTCGCGCCGGTGGCGGGAGCGGAAACGGGAGGCGGGATCGCGGTGGCGCCCCTGGGCACGCAGGCGTACAACCCTGCTTTCGACGTGACGCCGCCCGAGTTGGTGACGGCCATCGTCACGGAGGAAGGTGTCGTGTCGCCAGTGACAGCTGAGGGCCTCGCAGAGCTGTGTGCCAGGTCACGCCAGGTAACGATTAGCTAATGGGATGATGTCAGGCATGAAGGGACGAGTCCTTGTCGTCGACGACGACACCGCACTGGCCGAGATGCTCGGGATTGTGCTGCGTGGTGAGGGTTTCGAGCCGTCGTTCGTAGCTGATGGCGACAAGGCGCTGGCCGCATTTCGGGAGGCGAAGCCCGATCTGGTGCTGCTCGACCTGATGCTGCCCGGTCGGGACGGCATCGAGGTGTGCCGCCTGATCAGGGCGGAGTCCGGCGTGCCGATCGTCATGCTCACCGCGAAGAGCGACACCGTGGATGTGGTGGTCGGTCTGGAGTCGGGGGCGGACGACTACATCGTCAAGCCGTTCAAGCCCAAGGAGCTGGTGGCCCGCATCCGTGCGCGGCTTCGCAGGTCCGAGGAGCCCGCTCCGGAGCAGCTGGCCATCGGTGACCTGGTCATCGACGTGGCCGGGCACTCCGTGAAGCGGGACGGGCAGGCGATCGCGCTGACGCCGCTGGAGTTCGACCTGCTGGTCGCGCTCGCCCGCAAGCCGTGGCAGGTGTTCACGCGCGAGGTGCTGCTCGAGCAGGTGTGGGGTTACCGGCACGCGGCCGACACCCGCCTGGTGAATGTGCATGTGCAGCGCCTGCGCTCCAAGGTCGAGCGGGACCCGGAGCGGCCGGAGATCGTGGTGACCGTCCGCGGCGTCGGTTACAAGGCCGGACCGAGCTGACATGTCCCGGAACAGTTCCTCTCCGGCGCCCGGCGATCCGGGAGCGCGGCCGGGGCGGACTGTGCGGCCGCAGCGGCGGGGCTCCCGGTTCGGAGCGCTCGTCGACAGTGGTCTGATGCTGCAGGGCGGGGTGCAGGGCAGCCCCGTCCTGCGGCTCTTCACGCGGTGGGTGCGGCGCCCGCTGCTGCCCGTCATGCGCCTGTGGCGGCGCAACATCCAGCTGCGGGTCGTCGTCACGACCCTGCTGATGTCGCTCGGCGTGGTGCTGCTCCTCGGCTTCGTCGTCATGAGCTCCGTGAGCAACGGCCTGCTCAAGGCGAAGGTGAACGCGTCCCAGAGCCAGGCCGACGGCGGCTTCCGGGTCGCCCAGGAGAAGGCCAACTCCGCCCGCCAGCCCGCGGCACAGGGCGACGGCACGGACGGCCCCACGGCGCAGAACGCCGCCGTATGGATGTCGGAGCTGGCCGAGCAGCTCGCGAGCGGCGGGCAGAACGCCTTCTACGTAGTGACGCTGAGCTCCTCCGCGGGCGAGGTCGGCAGCGTGCGCGGACCCCGCGCCTCCGGGGGCGTGGACCCGATCCAGAGCGTCCCCGAGGAGCTGCGCGACAAGGTCGACAGCGGCACGCTCGCGTACCAGAGCAATGCGCGCATCAGGTTCATCGACCACCGCGAGCCGCAGGCCGGCCTGGTCATCGGCAAGCAGCTCAGTGACCTCAACGGCGACTCGTACCAGCTGTACTACCTCTTCCCGCTGACGCAGGAGGAGGAGTCGATGCGCCTGGTGCGCGGCACGCTCGCGACGGCAGGGCTTTTCGTCGTGGTGCTGCTCGGCGCCATCGCGTGGCTGGTGGTGCGGCAGGTCGTCACGCCCGTGCGGATGGCGGCGGGGATCGCCGAGCGGCTGTCCGCGGGGCGTCTCCAGGAGCGCATGAAGGTCACCGGAGAGGACGACATCGCGCGCCTCGGTGAGGCCTTCAACAAGATGGCGCAGAACCTCCAGCTGAAGATCCAGCAGCTGGAGGAGCTGTCGCGGATGCAGCGGCGGTTCGTGTCCGACGTGTCGCACGAGCTGCGTACGCCGCTGACGACCGTGCGGATGGCGGCCGACGTCATCCATGAGGCGCGCGTGGACTTCGACCCGGTGACGGCGCGCTCCGCCGAGCTGCTCGCCGACCAGCTGGACCGCTTCGAGTCGCTGCTCGGCGACCTCCTGGAGATCAGCCGGTTCGACGCGGGCGCGGCGGCGCTGGAGGCCGAGCCGATAGACCTGCGCGAGGTGGTGCGCCGCGTGGTGGGCGGCGCCGAGCCGCTCGCGGAGCGCAAGGGCACCCGGATACGGGTCGTCGGCGACCAGCAGCCCGTGGTGGCCGAGGCGGACGCCCGGCGCGTGGAGCGGGTGCTCAGGAACCTCGTCGTCAACGCCGTGGAGCACGGCGAGGGCCAGGACGTCATCGTCAAGCTCGCGGCGGCGGGCGGCGCGGTCGCCGTCGCGGTGCGGGACTACGGGGTCGGCCTCAAGCCAGGCGAGGCCACGCGGGTCTTCAGCCGCTTCTGGCGTGCCGACCCGGCACGCGCGCGTACCACCGGTGGCACGGGCCTCGGCCTGTCCATCGCCCTGGAGGACGCGCGGCTGCACGGCGGCTGGCTGCAGGCGTGGGGTGAGCCGGGCGGCGGCTCGCAGTTCCGCCTGACGCTCCCGCGCACCGCGGACGAGCCGCTGCGGGGTTCGCCGATACCGCTGGAGCCCGACGACTCGCGGCGCCACCGCGGCCTGGACGCCGCGGGCCTGCCGCGCGGGGGCGGCGGCAAGCGCGCCACGGTGCCGCACCAGGCGCCCGAGCGGGTGCCCCCGCCCATGCCCGCCAAGGCGCCGATCGCGCCACGGCTCGCCCAGGCCACGGCCGTGGACGTGGATCCGACGGCGCTGCCGGGCAACGGCGCGCGGGTGGTGCCGCGGCAGCCGCGGGAGGACGAGACGGCTGCCGGTACGGACACGGATACGGAGACCGGCGCCAGCACCAGCACCAGTACGGGCGTCGAACCGGACGACGACGGTGGACCGGCGGCGGGCAGGGAAGAGGAGGCCTCGCGTGGGCGCTGAGAGGGAGAGGGGCGGGCACCCGCTGCGGGCCTCGACCGTGCAGGGCTCGGCCGTGCGGGCCTCGGCCGTGCTGGCCGCCTGCGGGGCGCTGCTCGCCGGATGCGCGTCCATGCCGGACGAGGGGAACCTGAAGAAGGTCGAGGCGTCGCAGCGGCCGGACTCGCAGTCCCAGGTGCGCGTGTACGCG
This sequence comes from Streptomyces sp. NPDC059003, assembly GCF_042740445.1. Classification (NCBI taxonomy): domain Bacteria; kingdom Bacillati; phylum Actinomycetota; class Actinomycetes; order Kitasatosporales; family Streptomycetaceae; genus Streptomyces; species Streptomyces sp. NPDC059003. The sequence goes on from NZ_JBHYJH010000095.1 coordinate 10,616, forward strand.
CAGCCGCCCCAGGAGAAGGCGCAGGCCGTCGCCATCGTCTCCGGCTTCCTCGAAGCGCTGACGAGCGACGACCCGGACTTCGCGATAGCCCGGAAGTACCTGACGAAGGAAGCCGCCGAGACCTGGGACCCGGAGCACTCCACCACGGTGCTCGCGGACGGCCCGAACATGACCACCGACAACCTGGGCAACGACAGCGCGGGCGGGCGCACGTACTCGCTGACCGGCCGCCAGATAGCGACCGTCAACAAGCAGCACGCGTACACCCCCGGTGAGCGGCAGTACGTGAAGACCGTGCACCTCACGCTGCAGAACGGGCCGAACGGCCGCGAGTGGCGCATCGACCGGCCCCCGAAGGGCGTCGTGCTCGGCGCGTCGGACTTCGAGCGGAACTACCAGGCCGTCAACAAGTACTACTTCGCCACGCCCGTGCCGGGCTCCGAGGACCGCGGCAGCCACCAGCGGCGGCTCGTCGCGGACCCGATCTACGTGCGCCAGCGCATCGAACCGCTGACGGAGACGGTGAAGGCGCTGCTCCACGGGCCCACCAACTGGCTCAGGCACGTGGTCCGTTCGCGGTTCCCCTCGGGGGCGGAGCTCGCCCCGGACGCCAAGTCGCTGGCGCCCGACGACAAGAACAACCTGGTCGTGCCGTTGAACGCGCGCGCCGACCGGGTCGGTCAGGGCCAGTGCACCGAGATGGCCGCACAACTGCTGTTCACGCTCCAGGACCTGACGTCGTCCGGCGTCGAACAGGTGGAGCTCCAGCGGGAGAACGGCTCGCAGCTGTGCGTCCTGAACAAGGACCACGCCGAGTCCGTCGCGTCCCACCACAGCGCCGGCCAGCCCGGGTACCAGTACTTCCTCGACGAGGAGCGGCGCCTCGTGCAGATGCCGGGCAACACGGGCGGCAACGCACGCCCGGAGCCGGTGTCCGGGCCGTTCGGCGGCGCCGGGCAGCCGCAGCTGCGGTCGGCCGCGGTGTCGCGCGACGAGCGGCACGCGGCCGGGGTGTCCCGCGACGGGCGCAAGCTGTACACGGCGTCCCTGGTCGGCGACGGTTCGCTCGGCGCTCCCGAGCTGCGCTCCCGGTCCAAGTCGGACGGGGGCGGCCTGTCGACGCCCAGTTGGGACGGCAGGGGCGACCTGTGGGTGGCCGACCGCGACCCCAAGCACTCGCGGCTGCTGTGGCTGGACGGGGGCACGGGCGAGCCGGTGCAGGTCAAGGTCTCGGGCCTGGACGGGAACATCGAGGCGGTGCGGGTGGCGGCCGACGGCGTGCGCATCGCGCTCCTGGTGGAGAAGCGCGGCAAGACGTCCCTGCAGATCGGGCGGATCGACCGGCAGGGCGGCAAGGACGAGCAGCCCGACATCGCGGTCCTCGAACTGCGCGAGGCGGCACCGCAGATGGAGGAGGTCACCGCCATGTCCTGGGCCGGGCCGAGCCGCCTGGTGGTGGTCGGGCGCGAGTCCGGGGGCGTGCAGCAGATGCGGTACGTCCAGAGCGACGGTTCGGCGCTCGCGGGCGCGACCCTGCCCGGGCTCACGGGCGTGCGCGAGATCGCCGCGTCCGAGGACGAGGGGCAGCCGCTGGTGGCGCACTCGGACGACGGGATCGTGCGGCTGCCGTCGGGCGGGCAGTGGCAGACGGTGGTCAAGAACGGGTCGGCGCCGGTCTATCCGGGGTGAGCCGGGCGTTCGGCGGGCTGCCGCGGCCCGGCCCGGCTGGGTGCGGCCCGGCATGGCTGGGTGCGGCCCGGCATGGCTGGGTGCGGCGGGGGCGGCGGTCGGCCGCATGGGGCCTCAGCGCCGCGTCGCCGCAGCGCAGTTGGGCTGTTCCCGGTTATCCACAAGGGGTTATCCACAGGGGTGGCAGGGCGGCGCGCGCGTTGGCACAGTGGTGGACATGCGGGGGTGGTGGCAGGACCTCACGGATCTGGTGCTGCCGGCCGAGTGCGGAGGCTGCGGGACGCCGCGCGTGGCGCTGTGCGCTCGGTGCCGGACCGCTCTGTGCGGGGCCGGGCCGCGCAGGGTGCGGCCGGTGCCGGAGCCGCGAGGGCTGCCGGTGGTGTACGCGGCCGCGCCGTACGAGGGTGCGGTGCGGGCCGTGTTGCTCGCGCACAAGGAAAGGGGCGCGCTGGCGCTCGCCGGGCCGCTCGGCGAGGCACTGGCGGACGCGGTGCGGGCGGGGCTGCGCGAGGACCCGCCCGGAGCGCACGGCAGCGTGACCGGGCTCGGCGAAGTCGACGGGCTCGGTGAAGTCGACGGGGCCGATGGGTTCGCCGGACCCGCCGGACCCGCCGGACCCGCCGGATCCGCCGGTGCGGGCCGGGTGTTGCTGGTGCCGGTGCCGTCCGCGCGGCGTGCGGTGCGGGCGCGGGGGCACGACCCGGCGCGGCGGATCGCGCTGGCGGCGGCGGGCGAGCTGCGGCGCGGCGGGATTCCGGCGCGGGTGCTCGCCGTGCTGCGGCAGCGGCGCGCGGTCGCCGACCAGGCGGGCCTCAACTCCCGTGAGCGGCAGGCGAATCTGTCGGGAGCGCTGGAGGTCACCCCCGGTGCGGGGCGGCTGCTGCGGGGCGCGGACCGCGTCGTCGTGGTGGACGACCTCATGACGACGGGTGCCTCGCTCACGGAGGCGGTCCGCGCGCTCGATGGCGTACGCGGCGTACACAGGGAAGGAGACGAGAGCGGGCGCGAAGCAGCGCACCGGACCCACGAGAAGGCACAGAACGGGGCGGAGAACCAGACAAGGAACCAGCCAAGCCGCGGCGACGGGAACAGCGCCGTGGGCGCGGGCGGTAATGCCCTCGTGGCCAGCGCAATGGCACGTGGAAACACCGTCGGCGCGGCGGTCGTCGCCGCTTCACCGCATTCCTTCGAAATAAACCGGAACTGACTGAGAACTTTCATCGTTGCAGGTAGTGAGAGGGCTTAGCCACCCGAATGGAGGTACGTGCCAGTAGAGGGTGACGACATCCGTCCGGGCGAGATATGTTCGGTTGTGAGGAGTGGCGGAGAGCGCCCCTCGCATATCCGAATGCCGGTCCATGGGTTTTCTGCAATCACCCGGGACCGGTGGGGTGGAGATCTTGTCCACGGGGGAGGAGGAGGTGGAAGTCACCGAGTCCGAGACTCCGGGAGTTCCCGGAGTCTGGTGCAAGAGGGAGATGCTCCGCTGAAGTCGCGGAGCGATCCGGAACGGAGTTTTGCGTGGACATCGTCGTCAAGGGCCGCAAGACCGAGGTGCCCGAGCGGTTCCGCAAGCACGTGGCCGAGAAGCTGAAGCTGGACAAGATCCAGAAGCTCGACGGCAAGGTGATCAGCCTCGACGTCGAGGTGTCCAAGGAAACCAACCCGCGTCAGGCCGACCGTTCCGACCGCGTGGAGATCACCGTCCGTGGCCGTGGGCCCGTGATCCGTGCGGAGGCGTCGGCGTCGGACCCGTACGCGGCGCTCGACCTGGCCACCGCCAAGCTCGAGGCGCGACTGCGCAAGCAGCACGAGAAGCGGCACAACAGGCGTGGCACGGGCAGGCTCAGCGCCGCCGAGGTCGCCGCGGTCGTGCCGGACGCAGCGACTCTCAACGGCGACGGCAGCGTGGCCGTGGACGAAGAGCCCCAGGGCGTGCCGACCACCAGGATCGGCTCGCTGGAGATCCAGGGCGAAGGCCCCCTCGTGGTCCGCGAGAAGACGCACGTGGCGGCACCCATGTCGCTGGACCAGGCGCTGTACGAGATGGAGCTCGTCGGCCACGACTTCTATCTGTTCATCGACTCCGAGACCAAGGAACCGAGCGTCGTCTACCGACGCCACGCATACGACTACGGCGTCATCCACCTCAACGCCGACCCCATGGTCGCCAAGCCCCAGTCGGTCGGCGGGGGCGGTGCTCTCGGCGGCTGACGCCCCTTCGTGGAGCGCATGGGCAGGTGCCCCTCGAGCGCGTGTGCGCCCCCAGGGGCACCCCCGTGCGACCAGTGGGCGCGCGACTCGGCGGCCGGGCATGAAATCATGGGCGCGAAAGCCCAACCCGCTTGACTCTGCCTAGGGTTGGTGCAGCCAAGGCAGGCGCGCCATGGCAAGACGACGGCCCTGGCCCCCAGGGGGAGGAACGATGGCGGACAGCTTCGGACCGATGCGGAACGACGGTGCCCCGGACGGCATCGGCATCGGCACGGACGCGGGCGCCCCGCGCAAGGAGCCCATCAGGGTCCTGGTCGTGGACGACCACGCCCTCTTCCGTCGCGGCCTTGAGATCGTTCTCGCCGCCGAGGAGGACATCCAGGTCGTCGGTGAGGCGGGCGACGGCGCGGAGGCGGTGGACAAGGCCGCCGACCTGCTGCCGGACATCGTCCTGATGGACGTGCGGATGCCCAAGCGCGGCGGCATCGAGGCGTGCACCTCCATCAAGGAGGTGGCCCCCAGCGCGAAGATCATCATGCTGACGATCAGCGACGAGGAGGCCGACCTCTACGACGCGATCAAGGCCGGGGCCACCGGTTATCTCCTGAAGGAGATCTCCACGGACGAGGTGGCCACGGCGATCCGGGCGGTGGCCGACGGGCAGTCGCAGATCAGCCCGTCGATGGCGTCGAAGCTGCTCACCGAGTTCAAGTCGATGATCCAGCGCACCGACGAGCGACGGCTCGTGCCCGCGCCCCGGCTGACCGACCGGGAGCTGGAGGTCCTGAAGCTGGTCGCCACGGGGATGAACAACCGCGACATCGCCAAGGAGCTGTTCATCTCCGAGAACACCGTGAAGAACCACGTGCGCAACATCCTGGAGAAGCTGCAGCTGCACTCCAGGATGGAGGCCGTGGTGTACGCGATGCGGGAGAAGATCCTCGAGATCCGCTAGCCAATCCGGCGGCCGTCCGGGACGGTCCGGTCAGCCGAGGGCGCGGACCAGGTCCGCCGTCAGCTCCTTGCGGTCCACGCGCTCTATGCGTACGGAGTCGCAGCCCACCCACTCGGCCGCCTCGACGAGCGCCTGGGCCACGGCGGCCACCGCCTTCGGGCCTTCGAGCGACACCTGCTTGGCCACCAGCGTGGTGCCCTCGCGGGCGGGGTCGACGCGGCCCACCAGGCGGCCGCCTGCGAGGACCGGCATCGCGAAGTAGCCGTGGACGCGCTTCGGCTTCGGGACGTACGCCTCCAGGCGGTGCGTGAAGCCGAAGATCCGCTCCGTGCGCGCCCGCTCCCAGATCAGGGAGTCGAAGGGCGAAAGGAGCGTCGTGCGATGGCGGCCGCGCGGGGGAGCGGCGAGCGCCTCGGGGTCCGCCCAGGCGGGCTTGTCCCAGCCCTCGACCGTCACCGGCACCAGGCCCGAGTCCGCGACCACGGCGTCGAACTGCTCGCCCTTCAGGCGGTGGTAGTCGGCGATGTCGGCGCGCGTGCCGACGCCGAGGGCCTGGCCGGCCAGGCGGACCAGGCGGCGCACGCACTCCGCGTCGTCCAGGTCGTCGTGCAGCAGGGCGTCGGGGACGGCGCGCTCCGCGAGGTCGTACACCCGCTTCCAGCTGCGGCGCTCGACGCACACCACCTCGCCGTACATCAGCGCGCGCTCGACGGCGATCTTGGAGTCGGACCAGTCCCACCACTCGCCCTTGTTCTTCGCGCCGCCCAACTCCGTGGCCGTCAGGGGCCCTTCGGCGCGGAGCTGCTTGATCACCTGGTCGTACGCGCCGTCGGGCAGGTCGTGGTGCCAGTGCGGGCGGGCGCGGTAGGCGCGGCGGCGGAAGGCGAAGTGGGGCCACTCCTCGATGGGGAGGATGCAGGCGGCGTGCGACCAGTATTCAAAGGCGTGTGTGTCTGTCCAGTACGCCTGTTCCACCGTCTTGCGGCCGACGGCGCCCAGGCGGGCGTACGGGATCAGCTCGTGCGAGCGGGCCAGGACCGAGATCGTGTCGAGCTGCACCGCGCCCAGGTGGCGCAGGACGCCGCGGACGCCCGACCTGCGGTCCGGGGCGCCGAGGAAGCCCTGGGCGCGCAGGGCGATGCGGCGGGCCTCGTCGGCGGACAGGGCGGTGGCGGGGCGCGGGGTGTGCGGGGCGCTTGGCGTGCGTGCGCCTGTGCGCGTGCGCGTGCGCGTGCCCGTGCGCGTGCTCGTCGTCGTCCTCGTGCTCGTCGTCATGTTCGGAACGATAGGGGGAGGGTCTGACAGTGCGGAGGTGTGGTGCGGGGGTGTGGTGCGGGTGGGTGGGCCCTCGCGGGGCGCCCCAGGCCCGCCCCTTCACCGAAACCAGGGGGCTTCGCCCCCTGGGACCCCCTTATCGGCGCTTCGCGCCTCGCCCTCAAACGCCGGGCGGGCTGGAATGACGGGCTGGAATGGCGGGCTAGACGCTCGCTGGGTTCGGTAGGTACGGCTGGTATGAGGTGAGGCCGATGTCCGAGGGGAGGAGGGCGCCGATCCAGCAGTCGCGGAGGGTGCCCTTGTTCAGGAGGCCCGCGCGGAGTACGCCCTCGATGGTGAAGCCCGCCTTCTCGGCGACCGCGCGGGAGGCGTGGTTGCCCACCTCGGCACGCCACTCCAGGCGCGTGCAGCCCAGGCGCTTGAACGCCCAGTGGGCGAGGGCCCGGACCGTCTCCGTCGTATAGCCGTTGCCCCGGTGCTCCTTGCCGGTCCAGAAGCCGATCTCCCAGGCGCCCGCGCGCGGGTGGTGCAGGCTGGCCGCGGCGAGCAGCGGGCCGCCCGCGCGCGGACGCACGGCGAAGGTGTACTCCACGTCGTGCCGCCAGCCGTCCGGGACCATGCGGCCGGTGAAGCCCTCGGCGTCCACGCGCGCGTACGGGGAGGGGATCGTGGTCCAGCGCTGGATGTCGGGGTCCTGGCACGCCGCGTACACCTCGTCCGTGTCGTCGGGCGTGAAGGTGCGCAGCAGCAGGCGTTCGGTGGTCAGGGTCACGGGCTCCATCGGCTGATTCTGCGGGGGCGGAGCGGAGGGGCGCCAGCCGTTTGCGGGGGCCGTCGCCCCAGGGGGTGGCCGCGGTCGCTCGGGTGCCCGGATCTTGTCCGGATCCCGCCGGATGCGGCACCTTCCCGGGGGCCCGTCCGTTGACGTACTGGCAGACCTCCCGGCGCGGCCGGGTCCTCGCATACGATGGCCGTTGCCCGACGAGTAAAACCGACCGTGCCAGGCCCGACCGGCAAGGAGACCAACCCCCGTGTCCGTCCTCTCGAAGATCATGCGTGCAGGCGAAGGCAAGATCCTGCGCAAGCTGCACCGCATCGCGGACCAGGTCAACTCCATCGAAGAGGACTTCACCGCCCTCTCCGACGCCGAGCTGCGCGCGCTGACGGCGGAGTACAAGGAGCGCTACGCCGACGGCGAAACGCTCGACGACCTCATGCCGGAGGCGTTCGCGACCGTGCGCGAGGCCGCCAAGCGCGTCCTCGGCCAGCGCCACTACGACGTGCAGATCATGGGCGGCGCCGCCCTGCACATGGGTTATGTCGCGGAGATGAAGACCGGTGAGGGCAAGACGCTGGTCGGCACCCTGCCCGCGTATCTGAACGCACTGTCGGGCAAGGGCGTGCACCTGATCACGGTCAACGACTACCTGGCCGAGCGCGACTCCGAAATGATGGGCCGCGTCCACAAGTTCCTCGGCCTGACCGTCGGCTGCATCCTGGCGAACATGCCGCCCGCGCAGCGCCGCGAGATGTACAACTGCGACATCACGTACGGCACGAACAACGAGTTCGGCTTCGACTACCTCCGCGACAACATGGCGTGGTCGAAGGACGAGCTGGTGCAGCGCGGCCACAACTTCGCGATCGTCGACGAGGTCGACTCGATCCTCGTCGACGAGGCCCGTACGCCGCTGATCATCTCCGGCCCCGCCGACCAGGCCACCAAGTGGTACGGCGACTTCGCCAAGCTGGTCACCCGCCTCACCAAGGGCAAGCCCGGCGAGCCCCTGAAGGGCATCGAGGAGACCGGGGACTACGAGGTCGACGAGAAGAAGCGCACGGTCGGCATCCACGAGTCCGGCGTCGCCAAGGTCGAGGACTGGCTGGGCATCGACAACCTCTACGAGTCGGTGAACACCCCGCTCGTGGGGTACCTGAACAACGCCATCAAGGCCAAGGAACTCTTCAAGAAGGACAAGGACTACGTCGTCATCGACGGCGAAGTCATGATCGTCGACGAGCACACGGGCCGTATCCTCGCGGGCCGCCGCTACAACGAGGGCATGCACCAGGCGATCGAGGCGAAGGAAGGGGTGGACATCAAGGACGAGAACCAGACGCTCGCCACGATCACCCTCCAGAACTTCTTCCGCCTCTACAAGCGCCAGGACCACCAGGGCAAGGAAGTCCCCGGCCTCTCCGGGATGACCGGTACGGCCATGACCGAGGCCGCCGAGTTCCACCAGATCTACAAGCTCGGCGTCGTCCCGATCCCGACGAACCGGCCGATGGTCCGCAAGGACCAGTCCGACCTGATCTACCGCACCGAGGTCGCCAAGTTCGCCGCCGTGGTCGACGACATCGCGGAGAAGCACGAGAAGGGCCAGCCGATCCTCGTCGGCACGACGTCGGTCGAGAAGTCCGAGTACCTCTCGCAGCAGCTGTCCAAGCGCGGCGTCCAGCACGAGGTGCTCAACGCCAAGCAGCACGACCGGGAGGCGACGATCGTCGCCCAGGCCGGCCGCAAGGGTGCCGTGACCGTGGCCACGAACATGGCCGGCCGTGGTACGGACATCAAGCTCGGCGGCAACCCCGAGGACCTCGCCGAGGCCGAGCTGCGCCAGCAGGGCCTCGACCCCGAGGAGCACATCGAGGAGTGGGCGCACGCGCTGCCCGCCGCCCTCGAGCGGGCCGAGCAGGCCGTCAAGGCGGAGTTCGAGGAGGTCAAGGACCTCGGCGGGCTCTACGTCCTCGGCACCGAGCGGCACGAGTCGCGGCGCATCGACAACCAGCTGCGCGGCCGCTCCGGCCGCCAGGGCGACCCGGGCGAGTCCCGCTTCTACCTGTCGCTCGGCGATGACCTGATGCGCCTGTTCAAGGCCCAGATGGTCGAGCGCGTCATGTCGATGGCGAACGTCCCCGACGACGTACCGATCGAGAACAAGATGGTCACGCGCGCCATCGCGTCCGCCCAGTCGCAGGTCGAGCAGCAGAACTTCGAGACCCGCAAGAACGTCCTGAAGTACGACGAGGTCCTCAACCGCCAGCGCGAGGTCATCTACGGCGAGCGCCGCCGCGTCCTGGAGGGCGAGGACCTGCACGAGCAGATCCAGCACTTCATGGACGACACCATCGACGCGTACGTCGCGGCGGAGAGCGCCGAAGGCTTCGCCGAGGAGTGGGACCTCGACCGCCTGTGGGGCGCCTTCAAGCAGCTCTACCCGGTGAAGGTCACCATCGAGGAGCTCGAGGACGAGGTCGGCGACCGCGCGGGCCTGACCGCCGAGTTCATCGGCGAGGCCGTCAAGGAGGACATCCACCAGCAGTACGAGGCCCGTGAGGCGCAGCTCGGCTCCGAGATCATGCGTGAGCTGGAGCGCCGCGTGGTCCTCTCCGTCCTCGACCGCAAGTGGCGCGAGCACCTCTACGAGATGGACTACCTCCAGGAGGGCATCGGCCTGCGCGCCATGGCGCAGAAGGACCCGCTGGTCGAGTACCAGCGCGAGGGCTTCGACATGTTCAACGCCATGATGGACGGCATCAAGGAGGAGTCCGTCGGCTATCTGTTCAACCTGGAGGTCCAGGTCGAGCAGCAGGTCGAGGAGGTCCCGGTCGAGGACGCCGCGCCGTCGCTCTCGAAGGACGGCGTCCAGGACGCGGTCCCGGCGGGTGCGGCCCGCCCGGAGATCCGCGCCAAGGGCCTCGACGCCCCGCAGCGCCCCGACCGCCTGCACTTCCAGGCGCCGAACGCCGAGGGCGGTGTCGACGAGGGTGACTTCACGACCTCCGACCAGCCCGCGGGCGGCGCGGCGCCGTCGAACGGCGACGGCCTGACCCGCGCGGAGCGCCGCAAGGCGCAGAAGGGCGGGCGGCGCCGCAAGAAGTAGCGGTTGCGGGCCTCGCGGCCCGGGGCTGCTGCGGGCCTCGCGGCCTGGGGCGGGTCGAGCTCGCCGCATCGTTTGCTGTCACTGGAGGGCCGGGCACTGGGGTGTCCGGCCCTCCGGTGTGTGTTCAGGCGTCGCGGGCGTCCACCTCCACGGCCGTGCAGCGCCAGCGTTCGTCGTCGCCCTTGTGGAGGCGGAACGCCAGGGCCCGCAGGGCCTGGCCCGCGCCGACGCGAGCGAAGACCTCGAAGACGCCGGGGCGCACCTCGTAGTGGCCGACGCGCTGGACCGCGGGCCGGTGGCCGCCGACGGAGCGCAGCGGAAGCAGCTCGGCGAGGTGGACCAGGTCGTCGTACGCGGTGTGGGCGATGTGGCGGGCCACCGCGTGGACGGGGCGCTGGCCGCTGAGCACCAGTAACAGCAGCTCGGTGAAGAGCTCGGCGGGGTGCGGGGGCGGCTGCGCGGGGATTCTCAGCGACCGCGTGCCGGGGCGGCGCGGATCGCGGCGGCCGGGCGGCCGGCCCGCGGGCGGCCGGGTGCCCGCGGGGTGGCGGGGCCTGGTCAGGATCTTCGGGAGGGGGCGCGCGGTCGGGGTGGGCTCGGCGGGCACGGTGGGGCCTCCGTTCGGGGCGCGGTCGGATACCGAGGGGTAACTTGCGCTGAGGATCTTGTACGGCCGCCGGGGCGGCGGTGGCAACGTTCGGCGAGGCGGGGCGGAGGCGTCGGCGGGGTTCACTCATCAGGGTGGCGAGGGGTGCCGTCGGGCCCGGGATGCCGGGGCGGGGGCGGGTGACGGCCCGTACCGGAGTGGACGGGGCCGTGGGCCCCGGCAGCACCTCGAAGGGGGACGCGCGCACGTATCCTGAAGGCCCGTCCCGGGAGTCCTGGAGACCCCGGAGCGCACCCCGGCCACGACCACCACGACGGCCACGACGACCCTGCCGACCAAGACGACGAAAGCGGCCAGCCATGCGCGTGTACGTACCCCTCACTCTGCCCCGTCTCGCGCAGGCGCACGGGGCGGGTGAGCTGGGCCCCGGGCCGTTGACCGCGTACGCCGTCACGCCCGCGCTGCGCGAGTGGTACGTGTCGGACGACATCGAGGAGCTGGAGTACGCGGCCCTCAACCGGGCGGCGCTCGCCTCCCTGCGCCTCCTCGCGGGCGAGCCGGACGCCCCGCGGCGGCGCGTCGTCCTCGCCGCCGACGTGCCGGACAGCGCCGCCGTCGCCGACCCCGACCGCGGCCTCGACCAGAGCACGCTCGGCGAGGTGCGCGTCGCGGGCCCGCTGCCGCTGGCCAAGGCGGCCGCGGTGCACGTGGACGCCGGGGACGCGGAGACGGACGTCGCCGCGGCGGCCGCCGCGCTCGGTGCGGCGGACCGGGGGGACGACGACGCGCAGTTCGTCGTCGACGGGTCCGAGGACCACGAGCTGCTCTGGTATGCGACGCAGGAGATCCCGAACCTGGTGGGGACCGAGTAGCGGGTGAGCTGAGCCGGGCCAGGGCGCTGACCTGGGCCTGAGTGATATTCGGGGCGGGTTGTCAGTGGGGCCCGGTACGGTTTTCGGTATGGGGAAGCTGCAGCGCGGGGCGCACGGGGCCCACATCGTGTGGGACTGGAACGGGACACTTCTGCACGACATCGACGCCGTGATCGGCGCGACGAACGCGTCGTTCGCGGAGATAGGTCTGGAGCCGATCACGCTCGAGCGGTATCGCGAGCTGTACTGCGTGCCGGTCCCGCGGTTCTACGAGCGGCTGATGGGGCGGCTGCCCACCGAGGACGAGTGGCTCGTGATGGACGCGGTCTTCCACAAGCACTACGGGGCGCGGGTGGACGCGTGCGGGCTCGCCGAGGGCGCGGCGGAGCTGCTCGCCTCGCGGCAGGCGGCCGGGCGGACGCAGTCCCTGCTCTCGCTCGCGCCGCACGAGCAGCTGGTGCCGCTGGTGCGGCGGCACGGGATCGCGGAGCGGTTCGTACGGATCGACGGGCGCACGGACGCGTCGCACGCCGGGAAGGCCGAGCGGATGGTGCGGCACCTCGGGGAGCTGGGTGGGATAGCCGCCGAGCGGGTCGTGGTGATCGGGGACGCGGTGGACGACGCGGTTGCGGCGGAGCGGGTGGGGGCGCGGGCCGTTCTGTACACGGGGGGTTCGCACAGCCGGGGCAGCCTTGAGGTCGCCGGGGTGCCGGTCGTCGACAGCCTGGGGGAGGCGGTTGATATGGCGGAGGCCCTGGTCGCGTAGGCCCGCTGGACCTCGGAGCGGCGGCGCCCGTCGGGTGGGGGGCGTAGTCGTTCCGGCACCGGTCCCATGGGGCTGTGCCCACCCGTCCCGCCCTGCGGGACGATTGCCCACAGCCGCGGCGGCAGCACGCGGGATCGCCCACAGCCGCCAGGGGCAGCAGGCAGTGCGGCGGTTGTCATGGGCGGGTGGGTGGGTTCAAGAGGGTGACCCGCTACGTCACGGGGGCCTTGGCCCTGAGCACCGTGAGGAACTCCCGCATCCAACGGGAGTGATCCGGCCAAGCCCTGGCCGAGACCAACGTGCCGTCGACCACAGCCTCCGCGTCCTGGAAGGTGGCGCCCGCGGCCTGCATGTCGAGTTCCAGGGCCGGGTAGGCCGTGACGCGGCGCCCCGAGAGGCCGCCGATCGCGGCGGTCAGGAGGGGGCCGTGGCAGATCTGGGCCACGGGCTTGTCCGCGTCGAAGAAGGCCTTGAGGATCTTGCGCAGCTCGGGGTCGCCGCGGAGATACTCGGGCGCGCGCCCGCCGGGCACGACGAGCGCGACGTACTGCCCGGGGTCGACCTCGGCGAAGGCGAGGTCCGCGGGCCAGGTGTAGCCCGGCTTCTCGGTGTACGTGTCGAAGCCCGGCTCGAAGTCGTGCACGACGAACTGGAGCTTCTTGCGGGAGGGGGCCGCGATGTGGACGTCGTACCCTTCCTCACGCAGTCGCTGGTACGGGTACAGGACCTCCAGTGACTCCGCCGCGTCACCGGTGACTATCAGGATCTTGGCTGCCATCGCTGTTCGCTCCCCTGCTCGTCGGGTTCGCCGGGCTCATCGGGCTCGTCAGGCGCCCGTCCCGCTCAACGTGCATCCAGCGGTGCGGTTTGCCAAGGGGGCGTCCGGAGTCGGGAGGGGCGGATCGCGGGGGCGGACTGTGCAGACTGTCAAAGTTCAGCCCCAGGTTTTGTACACATACGGCTCATGACGAGTTCCCGGTGGGGGGCGATAGCCTTGTCCCGTGATCAGCGCGATATCCCGCGGGGGCACCGTTGCCTCCGCCCTGCGCCCGGTGACCACGGAGGACATCCGTGGCGGGCGCCTCGCTGACGTCTCTTCGCGGTGCGGATCCCGCAGTCGGCGCGGCCCTCAGGACCGGTCGGCGCATCCCGCGGGAATGGCGGATTTCCGCCCGCTCACCGCTCATCGCGGCATAACGTCGACAGGAACCGGAGACCCCGGGTCGCGACGTTATGGCACATCACTTCCTTCTACGTCACGCAACGGCGCGCGACAGGAGTCAGAGGACAATGCAGACCAAGCTGGACGAAGCCAAGGCCGAGCTGCTCGCGCGGGCCGCCCGGGTAGCTGAGAACAGCCCGGTCGGGGGGCGCCTGCCAACGGGAGCACCGACCGGGTCGACGGGCGAGAGCGGTGCCGGGTCCGGCCCGGACCACGCCGCCGTCCTCGCGTTCCTCCAGCGCTACTACCTGCACACGGCCCCCGAGGACCTCACGGACCGCGACCCGGTCGACGTCTTCGGTGCCGCCTTCTCGCACTACCGCCTGGCGGAGAGCCGCCCGCAGGGCACGGCCAACGTCCGGGTGCACACCCCGACGGTCGAGGAGAACGGCTGGACCTGCAGCCACTCCGTCGTCGAAGTGGTGACCGACGACATGCCCTTCCTCGTCGACTCGGTGACCAACGAGCTGTCGCGGCAGGGCCGCGGCATCCACGTCGTCATCCACCCGCAGGTCATGGTCCGCCGCGATCTCACCGGCAAGCTCCTGGAGGTCCTGCCGGACACCCGGGGCGCCGGCGCCGAGCGGCCGCACGACACGCTCACGGAGTCGTGGATCCACGTCGAGATCGACCGCGAGACCGACCGCGCCGACCTGAAGCAGATCACCAACGACCTCCTGCGCATCCTGTCCGACGTCCGCGAGACGGTCGAGGACTGGGAGAAGATGCGCGAGGCCGCGCTGCGCATCGCCGACGAGCTGCCCGCCGAGCCGACCGCGAACGACGTGCGCGACGAGGTCGAGGAGGCCCGCGAGCTGCTCCGCTGGCTGGCCGCCGACCACTTCACGTTCCTCGGCTACCGCGAGTACGACCTCACGGACGAGGACTCCCTGGCCGCCGTCCCCGGCACCGGCCTCGGCATCCTGCGCTCCGACCCCCAGCACAGCGGCGACGAGCACCACCCGGCGGGCCCGTCCTTCAACCGCCTGCCCGCCGACGCCCGCGCCAAGGCCCGCGAGCACAAGCTGCTCGTCCTGACCAAGGCCAACAGCCGGGCGACGGTCCACCGGCCGTCCTACCTCGACTACGTGGGCGTGAAGAAGTTCGACGCCGAGGGCAACGTGGTGGGTGAGCGCCGCTTCCTCGGCCTCTTCTCCAGCGCCGCGTACACCGAGTCCGTGCGCCGCGTCCCCGTGATCCGCCGCAAGGTCGCCGACGTCCTGCAGGGCGCGGGCTTCTCGCCCAACAGCCACGACGGCCGCGACCTGCTCCAGATCCTGGAGACCTACCCGCGCGACGAGCTGTTCCAGACGCCCGCGGACGAGCTCCGGTCGATCGTCACCAGCGTCCTGTACCTCCAGGAGCGCCGCCGCCTGCGGCTCTACCTGCGCAAGGACGTGTACGGGCGCTACTACTCGGCGCTCGTCTACCTGCCCCGCGACCGCTACACCACGGGCGTGCGCCTGCGCATCATCGACATCCTCAAGGAGGAGCTGAACGGCGCGAGCGTCGACTTCACCGCCTGGAACACGGAGTCGATCCTCTCCCGCATCCACTTCGTGGTCCGCGTCCCCAAGGGCGGCGAGGTCCCCGCGCTCTCCGACGCCGACGTCGAGCGCATCGAGGCCCGCCTGGTGGAGGCCGCCCGCTCCTGGGCCGACGGCTTCGGCGAGGCGCTGACCGCCGAGTTCGGCGAGGAGCGCGCGGCGGAGCTGCTGCGCCGGTACGGTGGCGCCTTCCCCGAGGGCTACAAGGCCGACCACACGCCGCGCGCCGCGGTCGCCGACCTGGTCCACCTGGAGCAGCTCAAGCTCGGCCACAAGGACTTCGCGCTCAGCCTGTACGAGCCGGTGGGCGCCGCCCCCGACGAGCGCCGCTTCAAGATCTACCGCTCGGGCGGCCAGGTCTCGCTGTCCGCGGTCCTGCCCGTGCTCCAGCGCCTGGGCGTCGAGGTCACCGACGAGCGTCCGTACGAGCTGCGCTGCGCGGACCGTACGAACGCGTGGATCTACGACTTCGGCCTGCGCCTGCCCAAGCTGGGCAACGGCAACGGCGACTACCTGGGCGACGACGGCCGCGAGCGCTTCCAGGAGGCCTTCGGCGCCGCCTGGACCGGCGAGGCCGAGGTCGACGGCTTCAACTCCCTGGTCCTGCGCGCCGGTCTGAACTGGCGGCAGGCGATGGTGCTCCGCGCCTACGCCAAGTACCTGCGCCAGGCGGGCTCCACCTTCAGCCAGGACTACATGGAGGACACCCTCCGGAACAACGTCCACACCACGCGCCTGCTCGTCTCCCTCTTCGAGGCCCGGATGTCGCCGGACCGCCAGCGCGCGGGCACCGAGCTGACCGACGGGCTCCTGGAGGAGCTGGACGGCGCCCTGGACCAGGTCGCGTCGCTCGACGAGGACCGCATCCTGCGCTCGTTCCTCACCGTCATCAAGGCGACGCTGCGGACCAACTACTTCCAGAGCGCCAGCGAGGGAAGCGACAAGAGGGGCCAGGAGGCCGCGGGCGGCAAGCCGCACAGCTACGTCTCCATGAAGTTCGACCCGCAGGCCATCCCGGACCTGCCGGCGCCGCGTCCGGCGTACGAGATCTGGGTGTACTCGCCGCGGGTCGAGGGCGTGCACCTGCGCTTCGGCAAGGTCGCGCGCGGCGGTCTGCGCTGGTCCGACCGGAAGGAGGACTTCCGTACGGAGATCCTCGGCCTGGTCAAGGCGCAGATGGTGAAGAACACGGTGATCGTGCCGGTCGGCGCGAAGGGCGGCTTCGTCGCCAAGCAGCTGCCCGACCCGTCCGTGGACCGCGACGCGTGGCTGGCGGAGGGCGTCGCCTGCTACAAGACGTTCATCTCGGCGCTGCTCGACATCACGGACAACCTGGTCGCGGGCGAGGTCGTGCCCCCGGCGGACGTGGTGCGGCACGACGAGGACGACACGTACCTGGTGGTCGCGGCCGACAAGGGCACGGCGACGTTCTCGGACATCGCCAACGAGGTCGCCGAGTCGTACAACTTCTGGCTCGGTGACGCCTTCGCGTCCGGCGGTTCCGCGGGCTACGACCACAAGGGCATGGGCATCACCGCGCGCGGCGCCTGGGAGTCCGTGAAGCGGCACTTCCGGGAGCTGGGCCACGACACCCAGACCGAGGACTTCACGGCGGTCGGCGTCGGCGACATGTCCGGCGACGTGTTCGGCAACGGCATGCTCCTGTCCGAGCACATCCGCCTGGTCGCGGCCTTCGACCACCGGCACATCTTCATCGACCCGAACCCGGACGCGGCCACCTCGTACGCCGAGCGGCGCCGCCTGTTCGAGCTGCCCCGCTCCAGCTGGGCGGAGTACAACAAGGAGCTGCTCTCCCCGGGCGGCGGGATCTTCCCGCGCACGGCCAAGGCGATCCAGCTCAACGCCCACATCCGCGAGGCCCTCGGCATCGAGACCGGCAGCGCGAAGATGACGCCCGCCGACCTGATGCAGGCCATCCTGAAGTCGCCGGTCGACCTGCTGTGGAACGGCGGCATCGGCACGTACGTGAAGTCGTCCGCCGAGTCCCACGCGGACGTCGGCGACAAGGCCAACGACGCCATCCGCGTCAACGGCGCCGACCTGCGCGTGAAGGTCGTCGGCGAGGGCGGCAACCTGGGCCTGACCCAGCTGGGCCGGATCGAGTTCGCCCGCGCCGGTGGCCGCATCAACACGGACGCGATCGACAACAGCGCGGGCGTGGACACCTCCGACCACGAGGTGAACATCAAGATCCTGCTGAACGCCGTGGTGCAGGCCGGGGACATGACCGTCAAGCAGCGCAACAAGCTGCTCGCCGACATGACCGACGAGGTCGGCCAGCTGGTCCTGCGCAACAACTACGCGCAGAACACCGCGCTCGCCAACTCCGTCTTCGAGTCGCCGTCGCTGCTGCACGCGCACCAGCGCTTCATGCGCCGCCTCGGCCGCGAGGGCCATCTGGACCGGTCCCTGGAGTTCCTGCCGAACGACCGGCAGATCCGGGAGCTGCTCAACTCCGGGCGCGGGCTCTCCCAGCCCGAGCTCGCCGTCCTGCTCGCGTACACGAAGATCGTGACCGCGGACGAGCTGATCCAGACCTCGCTGCCCGACGACCCGTATCTGCGCCGGCTGCTGCACGCGTACTTCCCGAAGGCGCTGCGCGAGAAGTTCCCCGAGCAGGTCGAGGCGCACGCGCTGCGCCGCGAGATCATCACGACGGTCCTGGTCAACGACACCGTCAACAGCGGCGGCTCGACGTTCCTGCACCGGCTGCGCGAGGAGACCGGGGCGTCCCTGGAGGAGATCGTCCGGGCCCAGCTGGCCGCCCGCGCGATCTTCGGCCTCGGCGAGGTGTGGGACGCCGTCGAGGAGCTCGACAACGTCGTGGACGCCGAGGTGCAGACCCGGGTGCGGCTGCACTGCCGCCGCCTCGTCGAGCGCGGCACGCGCTGGCTGCTCAACAACCGGCCGCAGCCGCTCCAGCTCGCCGACACGGTCGCGTTCTTCAGCGACGGCGTCGCCCAGGTCTGGTCCCAGCTGCCGAAGCTGGTGCGCGGCTCCGACCTGGAGTGGTACGAGAACATCCGCGAGGAGCTCGTCGGCGCCGGAGTGCCGGACGAGCTGGCCCAGCGCGTGGCCGGCTTCTCCTCGGCCTTCCCGGCGCTCGACATCGTGGCCGTGGCCGACCGCATGGGCAAGGAGCCGCTGGACGTCGCCGAGGTCTACTACGACCTGGCGGACCGCCTGCGGATCACGCAGCTCATGGACCGCATCATCGAGCTGCCGCGCAACGACCGCTGGCAGTCGATGGCCCGCGCCTCCATCCGCGAGGACCTGTACGCGGCGCACTCGGCGCTCACGGCCGACGTGCTCGCCGTGGGCAACGGCACCTCGACGCCGGAGCAGCGGTTCAAGGCGTGGGAGGAGAAGAACGCCGCGATCCTGGGCCGCGCGAGGACGACCCTGGAGGAGATCCAGGGCTCGGACGCGTTCGACCTCGCGAACCTGTCGGTGGCCATGAGGACGATGCGCACGCTGTTGCGCACGCACTCCTGACCGGTACGTTTCCGGGGGTAACCGGTACGTTGCCTGGGGCGCCCCGCACCGCACGGTGCGGGGCGCCCCGGTTTTTGCGGCGTGCCCGGCGCGTGCCATGTGCCGTCAAATCGGGCATTTGGGGTACGGTGGATGACATTATTTCGGGAAGGTCGCAGGGTAAGCCGATGACAGAAGCAAGTCCCCTGGACGCGGCGGAGCGCGCCGTCCGGTCGCTCGGCGCGGGCACGCTGCCCGAGGAGTGGGCGGCCACGCCGCTGACCGTCGTCATGCCGACGTACAACGAGGCGGGCAACCTGCCCGGCATGGCCGACGCCCTGATGGCGCTGCCGCTGCCGGGCCTCAGCCTCCTCGTCGTCGACGACTCCAGCCCCGACGGCACCGGCGACATCGCCGAGGAGCGCGCGCGGCACGTCGAGGCCACGTACGGAACCCGGCGCATGAGCGTGCTGCACCGCACCGAGAAGGACGGCCTCGGCCGCGCCTACGCGGCGGGCATGGCCCGGGCCGTCGCCGACGGCGCCCACTACGTCCTGCAGATGGACGCCGACGGCAGCCACCCCGCCGACAAGATCGCCGAGCTCCTCGGCGTGGCCCTCGCCACCGACGCCGGGGTCACCGTCGGCAGCCGCTACGTCCAGGGCGGCACCCTCTCCGACGCCTGGGGCGTCCACCGCAAGCTCCTCTCGCGCTGGGCCAACGCCTACGCGGGCACCGTCCTCGGCACCCGCGTCCGCGACATCACCGGCGGCTTCAACCTGTGGCGCGCCGACGCCGTGCGCGCCGTCGACCTCGCGACGGTCGACAGCGCGGGCTACAGCTTCCAGGTCGAGATGAAGTACCGCGCGCTGCGCCGCGGCTTCGACGTCCTCGAAGTCCCCATCCACTTCGAGGACCGCACCGTCGGCGAGTCCAAGATGAATCTGATGGTGCAGCTGGAGTCGGTGGTCATGCCGTGGAAGCTGCGGCTGCGCGGTGAACGCGATGAACGCGGGGCTCGGGGGGCGCGGGTGCCGCGGCCCGGGCCCGGCGGTGGCCGGGAGCCGCGCGGATGACGAGCAGCACGTTGCACGAGGCGCCGGCGGCGGCGCCCGTACCGCCCCTGGCGTCCGGCCTCACCGCGGCCCGGGTGCGCCGCTTCTGCCTCGAACTCGTCAAGTTCGGCGTCGTCGGCGGCAGCGGCGTCGCGGTCAACTTCGTCGTCTTCAACCTCCTGCTGCACGGCATGGGCTCAGGGCCCATGACGGCCACGGTCCTCGCGAGCGTCGTCGCCATGGGCACCAACTACCTGGGCTTCCGCTTCTTCGCGTACCGGGACCGCGCGACGCGGACGAAGCGGCAGATCGCCCTCTTCTTCGTGTTCAGCGGCATCGGTGTCGCGATGGAGACCGTGCTGTTCTACGCCGCGTACCACGGGGCGGGCATGAACGGCCCCCTCGGCTCCAACGTCGCCAAGGCCCAGTCCATCGTCCTCGCGTCGGCCTTCCGCTTCCTGGTCTACCGGACCTGGGTGTTCCAGCACCGTGCGGCCCACCCGCGGAGCGCGTGAACCGTCCACGGCGGCCCTGTGGGCCGTTGCCGTAGCCGTCCTCGCCCTGCTCCTGGCCGTGATCGTCCGCCTCCCCTGGCGGGGTGACCTGGGCATCCACGCCGCCACCGTCGAACGCCTCCGCCACGACCTCGTCCACCCCGGCGACCCCCTCGTCCGCGAGGACACCCCGAGCCCCTACTACTCCCCGTGGACGGTCCTCCTCGGCGCCCTCGCGAAGGTGACGGGGGCCGGGACGTTCGGCGTGCTGCGGCTCGCGGCGGTCGTGGGGCTCGCGGTGCTCGTGACCGGGGTCTGGCGCTTCGTCCGGGCGCTGACGGACCGGCGGGCGGCGCCGCCGCTGGCCCTGCTCTGTCTCGTCCTTCTCTGGGGCCCGTCCCTCTTCGAGTGGAGCGGCTTCCTCGGGCTCGGCTCGCTGGCCCTGACGGTGGCGTATCCCAGCACGTTCGCGCTGGGGCTCGCCTTCCATCTGTGGGCGTGGCTGCGGAGGTCCCTGCGGGACGGCGCGGGGTGGGGGCGCTTCGCGGGGCTGGGGCTGCTGTGGGCGACCGTCCTGCTCACCCACCAGTTCTCGGGGGTGGTCGCGTCGCTGGGGGCGCTGGCGCTGGTGCTGAGCGCCCGGCCCTCGCGGCCGGTCCTCGCGCGCCTCGGCGCGGGCCTCGCCCTGGGCCTGCTGCTCCTGGCCCTCTGGCCCTACTACTCCTTCTTCGGGCTCTTCGGGGCGGGCGGGGGCCTGGAGGAGATCCACCGCTCCCTCTACCGGGACGTGGCCGGTCGGTTCGGGCTCGTCCTGGTGGGGGTGGCCGCGCTTGCCCTCCGCTTCCGGCGGGACCGGCGGGATCCGCTGGTGCTGTTCTTCGCCCTGGGGGCGGTGGTGTTCGCGGCGGGGGGTCTCACGGGGCACTACGCGTGGGGCCGGGTCCTGCCCGCCGCGCTGATCCCCGCGCAGCTCGCGGCCGCCGTGGAGGCGGCCGCCGCCGTGCGCGCGCCGGCCCGGCGCGCCCTCGCCGCGGCCCTGGCCCTCGCCCTGGCCGTGGGCGCCTGGACCCAGTCCGGCACCCTCGGCTACGTCCTGCCCCGCGGCGCGCTGCCGTCCGCCGTCGCCGCGAAGTGCCGGGAGCCGTGGCCCGGATACCGGTGGCTCACCCCGTGGGTGCGGTACGGGGACGTCGTCATGGCGAAGACGTTCCCCGCCCGGCAGATCCCGGCGTACGGGCCGTACACCGTGGCGCCCGGCTACCCGGACTTCTTCCTCCCGGACGAGGGGGCGCGGCAGGAGGCCGTGCGGCGCTACTTCGCCGACGGGACGTCGCGGGCGGAGCGGCTTGCGGTGCTGCGGCGGTACGGGGTGCGGTGGGTGGTCGCCCGCCCCGGGGACGGGGGGTTGGGGGAGGGGGATCCCGCGTTGCGGCGGGTGGCGGAGGGGGCTCGGGGGGAGGTTCTGTACGCGGTGGTGGGGTGAGGTGGGCTGCCCCCGTGGGGGTGTGTGCACGCGGATGGTGGGGGCGGGTGGGTGGGGAAGGGGGGTCAGCGGAGGGCTTTTGCGGCTAGGCGGGCTGCCTGGCGCAGGCGGGTGGTTCGGGGGCCTGTGAGGTGGCGGGACGCGGGGCGGAGGACGCGGGTCGTGGGGCCCACCGGGGTCCAGGTGAGTTGGAGGCGGCCCGTGCCCCGGCCTTCCGGTTCCGCGGTGACCACGTGGGGGGTGAGGCCCGCGTGGTAGTTCACGTGGGCCGTCAGGCGGGGGAAGGTCAGGGGGGCCAGGAGCAGGCCCGAGTTGTGGAGCTGGCCCAGGGTCAGCCGGATCAGTGGGTGGCGGGTGCCCTCGAAGCCCGTCAAGGGGAGGTGGGCCTGCGTCGGGTCCAGGACGGCCTCGCCCTCGAAGACCCCGGGCCGGACCGGGTCCAGGCGGAAGGGGACGGTGAGGCGGGTGCGGCCCGGAGCCACGACGACCCTCGCCACCTGCGGCCCCACCGGCAGCCGCAGGCCCGGGTCGTACGTGCGGATCGTCAGGCGGAGCGCCGCGCCCCCGCCCCGCTCGATCCGCGTGATCTCGTGGCGGAACTGGGCGCCGGCGAAGGGCCGCGTGTCCAACCCGAGGTCCGTGACGTCGAGTTCGTGGCGGGACGAGGCGGACTCCGGGACCCGGTCGCCCCAGTAGAGGCGGCCGTCGGGCCCCGCCGTCACCTCGCGCGGCGCCACCCCGTGGCCCAGGCCGCGGGCCGCAAGCCGCGCGTCCGCCAGGCGCCCGTCCCGTATCAGCTGCAGCACCACGCGCTCCGCGCGCGGGAGGCGCTCGTACGCCGCCTGCGACAGGCCCGCCAGATAGGGGTTCACGATCTCCGCGAAGCCCCGCAGCCACTCCTCGTCCCGGTACGGCACGTCCCCCGCGTACATCCGGAAGTCGTGCTTGAGGAACTTGTAGTCCTTGGCCTCCCGCAGCCCCGCGTGGCCACTGGCGGCGAGGAAGTCGTCGATCAGGCCCTGTACGTGGACGCGGTCGCGGACGTTGCTCAGCTTGTGCCGCTGGTTGGAGATGGACGCCGAGGGCCCGGTCGCGTACGGCTCTATGTACCAGCGGTACACCGGGTCCGGGATCACCGTGAACGCCCGCGCCAGGCAGTACGCCTGCGCCGAGAACAGCTGGTCCTCGTAGTGGATGCCCTCGGGGAAGCGGAGGCCGTTCCGGTCCAGGAAGGACTTCCGGTACATCTTGCTCGTGGAGAGGTGCTCGAAGAGGAGGGCCGGTTCGGAGGCGATGCCCTCGACGGTCCGGCGCGTGGCCACCAGGTGCGGCATCCACGTCGACGTGCGCCCCGTGTCCACCCGCACCCGCTCCACCGCGCCCATCACGAAGTCGACCTCGCGCTCGGCGTGCGCGGCGAGCAGCAACTCCACGGACCGCGGCGGGAGTTCGTCGTCGCTGTCCAGGAACATCAGGTACGGGGCGTGGGCCAGCTCGATGGCCCGGTTGCGGGGCGCGCTGCAGCCGCCGCTGTTCGACGGCAGGCGGACGTATCTGACCCGCTCGTCGGCCGCCGCCAACGCCCTTGCCACCCGCGGCGTCTCGTCCGTCGAGTGGTCGTCGCTGATGATGATCTCGATGTGGGGGTGGGTCTGGCGGAGCAGCGACTCCACCGCCCTCGGCAGGCGGTCCGCGTCGTTGTAGGCGATCACGGTGATCGTGACGTCGGGTGCGGTCATCGGGTCGCCTCCTCGGGCGTGGGCGCCGGGGTGCGGGCGTCGAGCGGGACGACCGGCGGCACGTCCGTCTCGCCGAGGAACACCCGGCGTACCACCCGCTCCGCCGCCCGCCCGTCGTCGAACTCGCAGAAGCGGCGCCGGAAAGCCGCCCGTGCCTTCCCCGACGCCTCGTCCCGCCAGGCGTCCGACGTCAGGACGCGCGTCAGCTCCTCCTGCGTGCGGGCCACCGCACCCGGCGGCTCCGCGAGCAGGTCGAAGTACACGCCGCGCGTCTTCGCGTACGTCTCCCAGTCGTCGGCGTACACGACGATCGGCCGGTCCAGATTGGCGTAGTCGAACATGATCGAGGAGTAGTCCGTGATCAGGGCGTCCGCCGCCAGGGCGAGCTCCTCCACCGGGTCGTACGCGGACACGTCGATGACGCGGCCCGCGCGCCGCAGGCCCGCCGCCGACGACGAGGGCGCGCCGCCGTAGAAGTAGTGGCCGCGCACCAGAAGCACCGTGTCCTCGCCGAGGCGGTCGGCGAGGGCCGCGAGGTCGAGGCGCGGGCTCCAGGCCGCCTCGTAGTCGCGGTGCGTGGGGGCGTAGAGCAGGGCCCGCCTGCCCGGCGCGATGCCCAGGCGGTCGCGGACCGCCCGCACGTCGGCCGCCGTCGCCGTGTAGTACACGTCGTTGCGCGGATAGCCGTAGTCGAGCGTCGTGTAGCGGGAGGGGTAGGCGCGCTCCCACATCTCCGTGGAGTGGCTGTTCGCCGAGACGCTGTAGTCCCACTTGTCGACGCGCGCCAGGAGGCTGTGGAAGTTCAGGCCCTTGGCGGCGGCGGGGTAGTCGAGCTGGTCCAGGCCCATGCGCTTGAGGGGGGTGCCGTGGTGGGTCTGGAGGTGGATCGCGTCGGGGCGCTTGACGGTCGCGTTGGGGAAGTTGACGTTGTTGACCAGGTACCGCGCGCGGGCGAGCACCTGCCAGTAGCGGCGGGTGCCGGGGACGACGTGGTCGGTGCCGGGGGGCAGCAGCGGCTCGTTCTCCTTCGACACGACCCACACCGGGTGGATGTGCGGGGCGAGCTCGCGGAGCTTCGCCGCGACGGCGGCCGGGTTGCAGGCCACGCCCCGGTCCCAGTACGCCGAGAAGACCGCGAGGTTCGGATCCAGCGGGCGGCGCAGGTCCCGGTGGTACTGGACGTCACGGACCTTCGCGCCCGCCGTGCGCCTCCCGCTCGCCGCCGCCGACTTCACCTTGCGGCGCTTGCGGTTCGCGTACTGGAAGGCGCGGTACTTGGTGTACGCGTCCTCTTCGAGGAGCTTGCGGCGCACGCCTTCGAAGCCGCCCGGGTGCCGGTGGCCCGGCGGGCGCAGCGCGAGCGCGGCCTGTGACGCGCGGTGGAAGAACGCGCGGGCCACCGGCTCCGGGAGGCCCGCGCGGGCCACGGTCCGCAGGCAGGCGGTCGCCATCGCGTCGTACAGGATGCCGCGCGGGCCGGGGCCCGCCTCGCGCTCGGCGGCGAGGCGCAGCAGCTTCTCGTACGTGCTGATCAGCGCGAAGTGGTCCTCGGGGGTGGCGGGCGGCAGGCTCTCCGGGCGCGGGCGGCGGTCGTCGAGCGCCACCAGGTCGAGGGTCGCAACGCGGTCGGCGGCGAGGAGGACGGCGTACGCCACGAACAGCTCGTCGTCGGAGGCGAGTTGGTCCTGGTGCGCGCGCCAGAAGGCGGCCCGCACGATCCGGTTGCCGAGGAGCGGCGCGACCCGCGTCAGGTCCGGGCAGTCCGCGAGCCGGACCGCGCGGCGGCCCGGCTTCGCCAGGAACCCGGCGTCGGGGCCCGGCACCTTGGCGTGCCGCCAGGTGGAGCGCACGTGGTCGACGAGCAGCACGTCCACGGTGCCGTCGGGGTCGGCCGTCGTGTGGTCGAGCTGGGCCGTCGTGCCGTCGTGGTCGGCCACCGTGCCGTCGAGCTCGGCCGTTCGCTGCGCCACGGCGCGGAGTGCGCCCGTCGGCACGCTGTCCTTGCTGTGCACGAAGTGCAGCCAGCGGCCCCGCGCCCGCTCGGCGCCGGCCGCGCGGGCCGCGCCGTCCGGAGTGCCCTCGGGCAGCGGGACTACGGTGAGGGCGGGGTGGCGGGCGGCGGCGGCCTGCGCGGAGGGGCCGACGGCGGCCACGACGACGTCGAGACCGGCGGCCGGGTTCGCCTGGTCCACCTGGTCCGCCAGGTCCTGGAGGCTCTCGGTCAGGTGGCCTTGTACGTTGCGGCCGTGGACGACGACACTCAGCCGTGGCTGCACAGGCGCTCCTTCTGTCGCTGACGCACCCATAGTGTATGGATCCATGCGTTCATGCGACAAAAGGGATACGTGCCCTTATTCGGCGTTTACTCGGCGTTCGGGCCTCACTTGCCGGTGAACTTCTCGTACTCCTTCAGGACCTCTTCGGTCGGTCCGTCCATCCGCA
>NZ_JBHYJH010000096.1:0-35790 GCF_042740445.1 Streptomyces sp. NPDC059003
GCCCACCCCCTGGGAGGGCAGAAACGGGCGGGCGGGTGGGAAACAAACCGCCGCGATAGCGGCGGAAACCCCCCACCGACCCGCACCCACCCACAACCGCGACGCACCCCCCACCGACCCCACCGGGTCGGACACGCCCCCGCCCCGCCGCTCCGCGGCGGGATCTACCCCGCCCACCCACCCCATGCGCTTCTCACCGGGCGGATGCGCCTCCGGCCCGCCGCTCCGCGGCGGGATTTCCCCGCCCACCCACCCCATGCGCAGCCGCAAGGCCCGGCGCAGTGCGGATGGTCAGCCCCGGCGATCACCGCGAAGACCCGCAGCCGCCGGCGGCGCGCAACCCCCGCAGGGGGCGTCCACCCCGCGGACGACTGGAAACGGGCGGGCGGGTGGGAGGGGGGGACCGTTCCCCGGCCCGGGAGGGCTACTGGGCGTTGTCTTCCGCCGCCGCCCGCGCATCCAACTGCCCCAGCGTCCCCTCGGGATTCCCGTTCGGGGTGACGGTCGAGCCGATGTACTTCTTGATCTGGACGGAGACCTGCGCCCAGGACGTCCGGCCGACGGGGTAGAGCTGCGACGTGGGCAGCTCCTTCAGGAAGCCGCCGAGCTTCGCCGAGTCCTCCTTGTCGTCGGCCATGGCCTCGGACGCGGACGTCGTCACCGGCAGCAGGTCGTACTCGCGCGAGAAGTCGAGCACGTTCTGCTTGCTGTAGACGAAGTTGAGGAACTCGCTGATCTCCTTGCGGTGGCCGTTCTGCTTGAAGGCCATCATCCAGTCGGCGACACCCATGGTGGCCTGCGCCTTGCCGTTGACCCCCGGCATCGGCACCATGCCGAACTTGATGCCCTTCTTGCCGGCCATCTGCATCAGCGTGGGGTGCCCGTTGAGCATGCCCACCTCGCCGCGCGTGAACGCGGCGAAGGCCTCGGCGCGGTTCAGCTTGCCGGGCGGCGTCGGCCCGGTCAGGCCCTTGCCGACGAGCTCGTCCTTCAGCCAGGTGAAGGTCGCGACGTTCTGCTTGGAGTTGATGTCGTACGAGCCGACGTTGTCGGTGTAGCCGCCGCCTCCGCTGAGCATCCACTGGAGCGTCTCGGCCTGCGCCTCCTCCGGGCCGAGCGGCAGCGCGTACGGGTACTTCACGCCGCGCGCCTTCAGCTTCTTCGCGGCGGCCTGGAGCTGGCTCCAGGTCTGCGGCGGGGTGACGCCGGCGGCCTTGAAGAGCTTCTCGTTGTAGAAGAGCAGCCGCGTGGACGCGGCGAACGGCATGCCGTACTGGACGCGGTTCACCAGGCCCGCCTTCGACAGCGGGGAGAGGAAGTCGGCCTGGGTGGGGATGGAGAGCACGTCGTCGGCGCTGTACAGCTTGTCCTGCGCGGCGTAGTCGGCGTACGCGCCGATCTGGGCGAGGTCGGGCGCCTCGTCGTCCGCGACCATCTCCTTGACCTTGCGGTCGACGTCCGTCCACGAGTAGACGTTGACGTCGATCTTGATGCCGGGGTGCTCGGACTCGAACTTCTTCGCCAGCTTGTCCCAGTACTTCTTGGAGCTGTTCGCCGACGAGTCGCCGTAGTCGGCCGCGACGAGCTTGAGCGTCACGTCGTCCGATCCGCTCGATTCGCCGCACCCGGCGAGCAGCGCCGCCATGCTCAGTGCGGCCACCGCCGCCGTCAGCCCCGTCACGCGCCGCTGCACTGCTGTTTCCCACCCTCGTCGGATCTCACTGAACTGCGAGTTTCCCCCGCGTCAAGACACCAGGTCTACACCACCCGAGTATCACTTCGGCAACGGCGGTCACCCCTTGCCGCACGGGCGCCTCCGGCACCGGCCGCCAATCGGAACGCCCCCGTCCACCCCACCCCGCGCAACTCCCGTACCGACAGGGAGCCTTGGTGCGGGCCGGGCCGCACCCGCCGACGCCGCGCACCCCCCACGGGAGCCGCCCGCCCCCCGTCGGGGTGGAAACGGCCGCACGGGAGGGAAACTGGACTAGACCTCTCCCGGGGTCACACGCGACACTGTCCCCGTGAGACATGTCATCGCCCTCGACGTGGGCGGCACAGGAATGAAGGCCGCCCTGGTCGGGGCGGACGGCACGCTGCTCCACGAGGCCCGCCGCCCGACCGGCCGCGACCGCGGCGCGGACGCGGTCGTCGAGTCGATCCTCGACTTCGCGGCGGACCTGCACGCCCACGGCCTGGACCGGTTCGGCGAGCCCGCGGCCGCGGCGGGCGTGGCCGTCCCCGGCATCATCGACGCCGAGAACGGCATCGCGGTGTACGCGGCCAACCTCGGCTGGAGCGACGTACCCCTCAGGGACAGGCTCAGCGCCCGCCTGGACGGCCTCCCCGTGGCGCTCGGCCACGACGTCCGCACCGGCGGCCTCGCCGAGGGCCGCCTCGGCGCGGGCCGGGGCGCCGACCGGTTCCTGTTCGTGCCGCTCGGCACCGGCATCGCAGGCGCCATCGGCATCGACGGCACCATCGAGCCGGGCGCCCACGGCTCCGCGGGCGAGATCGGCCACATCGTCGTACGCCCCGGCGGCCCGCCCTGCGGCTGCGGCCAGCGCGGCTGCCTGGAGCGCCTGGCCTCCGCGTCCGCGGTGAGCGAGGCCTGGGCGCGCGCCAGCGGGGACCCCGCCGCGGACGCGGCGGACTGCGCGAAGGCCGTGCGCTCCGGCGACCCCCGCGCCGTCGAGGTCTGGCAGGACGCGGTGGACGCGCTCGCCGACGGCCTCCTGACGGCGCTCACTCTGCTGGACCCGGACACGCTGATCATCGGTGGCGGTCTCGCGGAGGCCGGGGAAACCTTGTTCACACCGCTGCGGAAGGCGGTCGCGGACCGCGTGGTGCAGTTCCAGACGCTGCCCGAGATCGTCCCCGCGGCGCTCGGCGACGCCGCGGGCTGCCTGGGCGCGGGCCTCCTGGCCTGGGACCTGCTCGCCGCCCCCACCACCGAGCCCGCCGAAACCCCCACCGAAACCCCCACCGATTCACGGAGGTAACCACCTGATGGCCACTAGCAAGGTTCTCGCCGGTGCTCAGGTGGTACTGCCCACCGGGACCGTCCCCCACGGCCGCGTGATCGTCGACGAGAGGGGGCGCATCGCCGGGAGCGCTCCCGCGGACGCCGAGACCGTCGACCTCACCGGACACTGGCTGGTCCCCGGCTTCGTCGACATGCACAACCACGGCGGTGGCGGCGCGTCCTTCACCAACGGCACCGTCGAGGACATCCTGCGCGGCGTCCACACGCACCGCCTGCACGGCACCACCACCGTCGTCGCCTCCACGGTGACGGGCGACATGGACGCGCTCGCCCAGCGCGCCGGACTGCTCTCCGAGCTCGCCGAGCAGGGCGACATCGCGGGCGTCCACTTCGAGGGCCCGTTCATCTCGCCGTGCCGCAAGGGCGCGCACAGCGAAGAGCTGCTCCGCGACCCGGACCCGGCCGAGGTGCGCAAGCTGCTCGACGCGGCCCGCGGCCAGGCCAGGATGGTCACGCTCGCCACGGAGCTGCCCGGCGGCATCGACTCCGTACGGCTCCTCGCCGAGCACGGCGTGATCGCGGCGATCGGCCACACCGACGCCACGTACGAGCAGACCGTCGAGGCCATCGACGCGGGCGCCACCGTCGCCACGCACCTCTACAACGCGATGCCGGCCCTCGGCCACCGCGCCCCCGGCCCGATCGCCGCGCTCCTCGAGGACGAGCGGATCACGGTCGAGCTGATCAACGACGGTACGCATCTGCACGCCGCCTCCTTCCAGCTGGCCTTCCACCACGCGGGCGCCGACCGCGTCGCGCTCATCACGGACGCGATGGACGCGGCGGGCTTCGGCGACGGCACGTACCACCTCGGCCCCCTCGAAGTCGTCGTCGCGGACGGCGTCGCGCGGCTCGCCGAGGGCGGCTCGATCGCGGGCTCGACGCTGACCCAGGACCGCGCGTTCAAGCGGTCGGTGACGGTCGACGGCCTGCCCGTCGAGGACGTCGTCGCCGCGATCTCCGCGAACCCGGCGAAGCTCCTCGGCCTCTACGACCGGGTCGGCTCCCTGGAGCCCGGCAAGGACGCCGATGTCGTCGTCCTGGACGCCGAGTTCACGCTCAAGGGCGTGCTGCGCAAGGGCGAATGGATCGTCGACCCGCGCTGACCCCGAGCCGCTGAGGCGGTTGGCCCCGAGGACTGGGCCAACCGCCTTCTTTTTGGCATGATCAGGCCCCGAAAGCCGTGAGCAGTACGCGCGTTACGTGTCCTTGTTCCGTGTTCCCGGGGGTGAAGCAGTGATCGTCACGGTCACGCTCAACGCCGCCCTGGACATCACGTACCGCGTCCCGTCCCTCACGCCCCACACCACCCACCGCGTCACGGACGTCACCGAACGCGCGGGCGGCAAGGGCCTGAACGTCGCCCGCGTGCTCGCCGCGCTCGGCCACGAAGTGACGGTGACCGGCTTCGCGGGCGGCGACACCGGCCGCACCCTGCGCGACCACCTCGCGCGCACCGACCGCCTCACGGACGCCCTGCGCCCCGTCGCGGGCCCCACCCGCCGCACCCTGGCCGTCGTCGACGCCCGCACCGGCGACACCACCCAGCTGAACGAGCCGGGCCCGCTCGTGACGCCCGCCGAGTGGGCCGGATTCCTCGACTCCTACGGGGAGTTGGTGCGCGGCGACGGCGTGGCGGCGGTCGCCCTGTGCGGCAGCCTGCCGCCGGGGGTCCCGGTCGGCGCGTACGCCGCCCTCGTCCGCGCCGCACGGGCCGCGGGCGTCCCCGTCCTCCTGGACACCAGCGGCGAACCCCTGCGCCGCGGCGTCGCCGCCCGCCCCGACGTCGTCAAGCCGAACGCCGACGAACTCGCCGAGCTCACCGGCTCCCACGACCCGTCCCAGGCCACCCGCGACGCCCGCCGCAGGGGCGCCCACACGGTCGTCGCCTCACTCGGCCCCGAGGGCCTCCTGGCGGTCACCCCCGACGGCACCTGGCACGCCACCCCGCCGTCCCCCGTCCGCGGCAACCCCACGGGCGCGGGCGACTCAGCGGTGGCGGGCCTCCTCTCCGGCCTCGTGGACAACCTGCCGTGGCCACAGCGCCTGGCCCGGGCGGTAGCCCTCTCCACGGCAACGGTCACCGCCCCGACCGCAGGCGAGTTCGACCGGGCGGTGTACGAGGACGTCCTGCCGAAGGTCGTGATCACGGGCACGCCGACGGCGGGCTAGCTCCACGGGACCAGCGTGCCCCACGGAAACGGGCCGCGCTCGCCCGGGAATTGGGGTCACATGCCACTGGTCACCACCGGCGAACTCGTCGCCCGCGCCCACGCCGAGGGCCGCGAGGTCGCCGCCTTCAACTCATCACCCTCGAACACGCCGAGGCCATCGCCCTTGGTGCGGAGCGCGCGGGCGCCGCCGCCGTCCTCCAGATATCCGAGAACGCCGTCCGCTTCCAAGGCGGCCGCCTCGCCCCCCCGGGGCTTCAGCTCCGTCATGTTCGACGCGTCGAAGCTGCCGTACGCCAACAACGTCAAGTCCACGGCGGATGCCGTCTGTTGGGGCCGCGAGCGGGACATCTGGGTCGAGGCGCGGCTCGGCGAGGTGGGCGGCAAGTCCGGCGAGGCCCCCTGGACGCCTACGTCCCCGGCGCCCGCACTGACCCCGCGGAGGCCCTCGCGTACGTGACCGACACCGGCGTCGACGCCCTAGCCGTGGCCATCGACTCCACCCACGCGATGACCTCCCGCACCGCGACCCTCGACCACGACCTGCTCCACGCCCTCCACGCCAACGTCCTCGTCCCCCTGGTCCTGCACGGCTCCAGCGGCGTACCGGACGACGGGATCCGCGCGGCGGTCGCTGGCGGGGTCGCCAAGGTGAACGGGGGGACCGCGCTGAACACGGCCTTCACGGCTGCGGTGCGCGCATTCCTCGCCGCGCACCCGTCGATGGCGGACCCGCGCAAGTACGTGGCGCCTGGCCGGGAAGCGATGGCAGAGACGGTGGCGCATTTCCAGCGGCTCGTCGCTTGAGCCCGTTGTCGCCTGGCGACGGCGATGACAAGATCACGACATAAGTGCCCGACACACTGATAATGGATGTGACTCTGTGAGGAAGCGCGCTCTTCTCCTGGCCGGCGCGGCCGTGATCGCCACCCTTCCATTCACCGCGCAGCCCGCTTCGGCCACGACCTGCCCCAGGGGCAAGGTGTGCACGTGGGTGAAAATCGGCTTCGGCGGGACGCGAAGTGACCGCAAACTCACACCGGGCTGCACCGGACCGGGTCTCGACGGAGGGGCGCGCACGGTGTCGAATCAGTCCGGCAAGCGCATCACGGTCTACGACGAGCCCGGATGCTACGGACAGAAGGTCGACATCAAGACGGGCCACTTCTCCAACCCCACCCCCTTCGTGGTCCGGAGCATCGCCGTTTGGGGCCCCTGATCCCCTGACTGACCGGCGTCGCGCGGACAACGCGAAGCGCTCGGCTGAGATGTCAGCCGAGCGCTTCGCAGTGTGGTGTTCGCGATCACGGCTTCACATGACCGGCCTTCAGCCAGAACTGGTCCAGATTGGCGTCGCACTCGTCGCCCGGCTGGCAGGAGACCGTGACCGTGTTGGTGCCCTTGGTCAGTTGGATATACGCGTAGGTCCGCGTCCATCCCTTGTCCCAGGCGCCTTCCTTGGCGTTGGCGAAGTTGCCCAAGTTGAGCTTGCGTTCGGACGCCGTGCCGTTCACAGCGAGTGTGGCCTTGGCGTCCTTGCCCGGAACCCCGTAGCCCACGAACAGCGTGTACGCGCCGTCCTTCGGAATGCCGTCAATGGTCCACGTCACCTGCGCACCAGGCTTGTTGAACCCCGCCACGTACACACCGCCGTCGGACTCCGCGCCCTCGATGTCGGAGGCGACCGTCGTGCCGCCCTCCAGCTTGAGGGCCTTAGCGTCGGCCTTCGGGAGTTCGGCGGGGTCTGCCGGGTTGTTCTTGGCCTTGGACGTCGTCGGGCTCGGCGGCGCAGACTCGCTCTGCCGCTGCGCGGGCCCGTCGCCCTTGGCGTCGTCCTTGCCATCGCCGCCGGTCAGCATGGCTGCGCCGATGCCGAGGGAGACGACCGCGACGACCGCGATCGCGCCGATCAGCAGGCCCTTGGTATTGGGCCCGCGGCCACGGCCCGAGGGGGCTGCCGGGGGCGGCACCTGCCGGATGGGGGCGGTGGCGCCGGGCTGGGCCTCGGGGGCGGTGTAGTGCGCGTTGGGCTGGCCGTAGCCCTGCTGGGGCTGCTGAACCGGGGGGTAGCCGTAACCCGCCTGGGCCGGGGGCTGCTGTGCCTGCCGCCCGTACTGGCGCTCGCCGACCGAACGGACCTGGTGGTACGACGACCGCGGCCCGGGGTAGCCATAGCCGCCGCCTCCCGGGGGCGGGGTGGCTCCGGCCGCCTGGCCGTCGGCGTACAGGTAGCCGAAGGGGTCGTCGTCGCCCTCGGGCGGGCGCGACGTGGGCTCGCCGTTGTTGCCGGGCGTCATTCGCAGGTCACTCCCTCGCGTCGCGGATGCGGGCGAGCCTACCCGCTCCGGGTGACCGCCCAAGGTGACGTTGACATCAGCCGGATGATCAGCCCGCGCGCCGGTGCTGCTTGGCACGGGAACGTTTCTCGATGTACATCCGCTGGTCGGCCGAGTGCAACACCTCGTCGGCCGACATGCCGCAGTGCGCCCAGCCGATGCCGAAGCTGGCGCCGACGCGCACCGCGCGCCCGTCCACCCGGATCGGGGGGATGATCGCGTTGCGCAGGCGCACCGCGAGGTCCTGCGCGTCGGCCCTGCCGAGCCCGTCGGCGAGCACCACGAACTCGTCGCCGCCGAGCCGCGCCACGGTGTCGCCGTCGCGTACGCCGCTGGTCAGCCGCCTGGCGACCTCAATGAGGACGGCGTCGCCCGTGTGGTGGCCGAAGCGGTCGTTGATCGACTTGAAGCCGTCGAGGTCGCAGAAGAGGACGGCGAGCCCCTTCGTGCCGTCGTCGGCCTCGCCCTCCTCGGGCGGCGCGACGGTGTGGACGTGGTGGTCGTAGTCCCCCTGGGCGCCGGCGTGCGCGCCGGGTGCCGGGGCGTGCCCGTGCCCGGCCGCGTGGCCGTTGCCGCCGTACAGGCCGCTGTGGTCGTACGCCGCGTCGAGGGAGTCGACCGGGCTCGGCTGGCCCGCGTGGGGTCTGCGGCACAGGCGGGCGCTCAACCGGGCGCGCAGCTCCGCCGAGTTGGGGAGTCCGGTGAGCGAGTCGTGGGAGGCGCGGTGGGCGAGCTGGAGCTCGCGCCGCTTGCGCTCCTCGATGTCCTCGACGTGGGTGAGCAGGAAGCGGGGCCCGTCGGCGGCGTCGGCGACGACCGAGTTCCGCAGCGAGACCCAGACGTACGTGCCGTCGCGGCGGCCGAAGCGGAGCTCGGCGCGGCCGCCCTCCGCCGACGTGCGGAGCAGCGTCCCGATGTCCTCGGGGTGAACGAGGTCGGAGAAGGAGTAGCGGCGCATCTGGGAGGCCGGGCGGCCGAGGAGGCGACAGAGCGCGTCGTTCGTCCGCAGGATGCGGCCGTGCTGGTCGCCGCCCATCTCGGCGATGGCCATGCCGCTCGGCGCGTACTCGAAGGCCTGCCGGAAGGACTCCTCGCTGGCCCGCAGGGCCTGCTGCTCGCGTTCGAGCCGGACCAGGGCGCGCTGCATGTTGGCGCGGAGGCGGGCGTTGCTGATGGCGATGGCGGCCTGGAAGGCGTACATCTGCAGGGCCTCACGGCCCCAGGCGCCTGGCCTGCGGCCGTTGCGCGGGCGGTCCACGGAGATCACGCCGAGCAGCTCGCCGCCGGACGCGCCGGTGGCGTACATGGGCGCGAAGAGCCGGTCGGAGGGGTGCCACTCGTCCTCGAAGCGGGGCTCGGGGCCCTCGGTGTACCACTGCGGGACGTCGTCCTCGTCGAGTATCCAGCCCTCGGTGTACGGGATGAAGCGCAGGGCGCCCCAGGCCTCGCCCATGCTCAGGCGGCGCTCCCAGGACTCGCGGGAGCCGACGCGGCCGGTGATGAGGGCCTCGGCCGCGGGGTTGCCCGCGAAGGCGGCGACGACGAGGTCGCCGTCCGGGCGCACGAGATTGACGCACGCCAGCTCATAGCCCAGGCCGTTCACCACGCCGTCGGCGACGGTCTGCAGCGTGTCCGCGAGGCTGCGGGCCGTGTTGAGGTCCGCAACCACCTGATGCAGCTGCCGCAGGGTCGCAAGACGGACGTACGGCTCCGACTCGGTCTCCATGCTCGCTCTCCCCGAGACCTCGACAGCAACTCCAGGATCCGCAGCGCCCTCTGTGTCCTCGCTGAGGCCCGGTGTCCCACGCTTCGTCGCGCTCGTGTGCCATCAGCTTCTGTGTCTGTCCGATTGCCACGGTCACTGAATCACAGCGAGCTGCCCACTCGGTACACAGGGTCAACAAAATATGGGCCCTGTGACTCAAGTCACAGGTGGGAGGCCCTGTTTGAGCCCGGAACTTGAGGCTCCCTTGAGCCATCGAGGCCCGGCGGGTCCGGCGAGGCCCGGCGGGTCCGGCGAGGCCCGGCGGGTCCGGCGAGGTCCTAGGACGAGGTCCCTAGGACCGGTCTCGGCCCGGGGGCCGATGCGGCGGGGGCGGATCGGGCACTAGCGTCGGAAGGGTGGTTGCCGACCTGACCTTGAACACTGCGAACCCGTCGCCCTCGTCCACCCTTCATCCTGTGGGGGTGAGCAACGACGAGTTCCGCGCCGCCATGTCCCGTCTGGCCGCGGGCGTGGTCCTGGTGACGGCGCACGAGCCCCCGCTGGACCCGGACGACCCGATGGCGCCGGGCGGCGAGGACGTGGGCATGACGGCCACGGCGTTCATGTCGGTCTCCCTGGACCCGCCGCTGGTCCTCGTCAGCCTGCGCACGGGCGCCCGCATGGACGACCTGCTCGCGGAGCAGCCCCTGTGGGCGGTGTCGGTGCTCGCCGAGAGCCAGCGGCACATCGCGGGCCGCTTCGCGATGAAGGGCCGGATCAGCGACCGGCTGCTCTTCGAGGACATCCCGTACGCCCGCGGCGCGGCGACCGGCGCCCCCTTGGTGCGCGGCGCGCTCGCCACCCTGGAGTGCCGTACGGAACAGACCGTGGCGGCGGGCGACCACACCCTGGTGGTCGGCCGCGTCCTGACGGCGGAGCTGCCGAGCGCGGACGGGGGGCCGCTGATGTACTTCAGGGGCCGTTACCGGCAGCTGGGCTAGCCGTCAGTACGACCGGTCGCTTACGACCAGTCCCTCACGACCAGTCCCTCACGACCAGTCCCTTACGACCAGTCCTTGCGGGACCGGCCCTGCTTCGTCTCCGCGCGGTGCTTCTTCTCGCGGAGGCGGCGCTCGTTGATGCCGCGGGGGATCCTCGTGGGGCGCCGCGGCTTGGGCGGATCAGCGACCGGCTGCTCTTCGAGGACATCCCGTACGCCCGCGGCGCGGCGACCGGCGCCCCCTTGGTGCGCGGCGCGCTCGCCACCCTGGAGTGCCGTACGGAACAGACCGTGGCGGCGGGCGACCACACCCTGGTGGTCGGCCGCGTCCTGACGGCGGAGCTGCCGAGCGCGGACGGGGGGCCGCTGATGTACTTCAGGGGCCGTTACCGGCAGCTGGGCTAGCCGTCAGTACGACCGGTCGCTTACGACCAGTCCCTCACGACCAGTCCCTCACGACCAGTCCCTTACGACCAGTCCTTGCGGGACCGGCCCTGCTTCGTCTCCGCGCGGTGCTTCTTCTCGCGGAGGCGGCGCTCGTTGATGCCGCGGGGGATCCTCGTGGGGCGCCGCGGCTTGGGCGGCGGCGCGGTGGCCTCGGCGAGGAGGGCGGCGAGGCGCGTGGCCGCCGTCTCGCGGTTGCGCCACTGGGAGCGGTGCTCGCTCGCCCGCACGGTGACGACGCCGTCGACGAGCCGGGACGCGAGCCGCTCCAGGGCCCGCTGCTTCCACACCTCGGGCAGGGCTTCGGTCCGCGCCAGGTCGAACCGCAGCTCCACCTGCGAGTCGCTGGTGTTCACATGCTGGCCGCCGGGCCCGGACGAACGGGAGAAACGCCACATGAGCTCGGCCTCCGGCAGGGAGACCGAGCCGCGGATGACGTGAACGCGACCGGACATGCCTCCTATGATCCCGCGCCCGCACGCGGTGCGACACCCGTTTTCCGCCGCCCCTCCCCGGTGTCCGCCACCCCACGCCACCACCCGCCACGGCCCGCCCACGCATGCCGCCGCGTGCTTCAGCAAAGAAGGTAAAGAAGACGGGTCGCATATGGAACCTTCGATACCCCCCGCGGCGTTCATAAGGGTGCCGGTAGCTTCGCCCCCAGAGTGAAGCCCGTATGCATGGCGACTAGGGAAGGGACTCCCAACAATGGCTGTAAGCCTGTCCAAGGGCGGCAACGTCTCGCTCACCAAGGAGGCACCGGGCCTGACCGCCGTCACGGTCGGCCTCGGCTGGGACGTCCGCACCACCACGGGCACCGACTTCGACCTGGACGCCTCCGCGATCGCGGTGAACACCCAGGGCAAGGTCTACTCGGACGCCCACTTCGTCTTCTTCAACAACAAGGCGACGCCGGACCAGACGATCGTCCACACCGGCGACAACCTCACGGGCCAGGGCGAGGGCGACGACGAGCAGATCAACGTCAACCTCGCGGGCCTGCCCGCCGACATCGAGAAGATCGTCTTCCCGGTCTCGATCTACGACGCCGAGAACCGCTCGCAGAACTTCGGCCAGGTCCGCAACGCGTTCATCCGCATCGTGAACCAGGCGGGCGGCGCCGAGATCGCCCGCTACGACCTGAGCGAGGACGCCGCCACGGAGACCGCCATGGTCTTCGGCGAGCTGTACCGCAACGGCGCGGAGTGGAAGTTCCGCGCCGTCGGCCAGGGGTACGCCTCGGGCCTGGTCGGCATCGCCCAGGACTTCGGCGTCAACGTCTGATCCGACGCCCGGCAGTGACGCACTGCGGCTCGACGGGCCCCGGCCGGTATACAACCGGCCGGGGCCCGTCCCGTACGCGGGTACGGGAAGCCGGTGCGGGAAGCGGGTGCGGGAAGCGGGTGCGGGAAGCGGGTGCGGGAAGCGGGTACGGGGAGTCCGCCGGGGAACTTCGGGGGAACGGGACGGCGTTGGCAGAACGACGTTCAGAACCGACCGAAGCCGAGGTGGCACAGATGGCGATGTGGGACAAGATCAAGGACCAGGCCAAGAATCTCCAGCAGGCGCAGGGCGGGCGCGGCGCCGGCGGGCACGGGCCGACGGGCGGCAGGTCCGGGGGCTCGAAGGCCCAGCTGGTGAGCATGCTCAAGTCCCAGCTCACCTCGCTCAAGTCGGAGCTGAAGAGCGGTGCGTACCGCGACGCGAGCATGGCGATGTGCGCCCTGGTGGCCGCCGCCGACGGCACGGTCGACCCGGCGGAGCGCCAGCACGTGGAGTCGCTGATCCTGCAGAACGACGTGCTGCAGAACTTCCCGCCGGACCAGCTCCGCCAGCGCTTCAACAAGCACGTGGACCAGCTGTCCTTCAACTTCCAGCAGGGCAAGGCGGAAGTGATGCAGGAGATCGCCAAGGCGGCGAAGAAGCCCGCGGAGGCGCGGGCGGTCGTGCAGACCGGCTTCGTCGTCGCGGGCGCGGACGGGTATGTGGCCCCGGCCGAGGAGCAGGTCCTGCGGGAGGCGTGCGCGGCGCTCGGCCTGTCCCCGCAGGAGTTCGGCCTCTGAGCGCCGCTCGGAGCCTGGTCTCCGAGCACCGCTCGTCACCTCGTCACCTCGTCGCCTCGACACCAGGGGCACCCGCCTGCCCCTGGTGTCCGCGCGCCCGACTATTCTGGATTCCGTAATAGTCGGTGAGGCGGAGGAGTGACAGCGGTGGCGGCAGACGCGGCGGCGGACGTGCCGACGGCCTGGTCCCGGGCCGCGCTGCCCCTGTGCCTCCTCGGCGTGCTCGACGCCGAGGCGCGGAGCTACGGCTACGCGCTGCTCGGCCGCCTCGCCGACGCGGGCCTCACCGGCGTGAAGCCCGCCACGCTCTATCCCGCGCTCACCCGCCTCGAAGAGGAGGGCGCCGTCGAGATCGAGTGGGGCGCGGGGGACGGCGGGCCCGGGCGGAAGTACTACCGGATCACCGAAGCGGGGCGGCAGCGGCTGCGGCGGGAGCGGGACGCCTGGCAGGCGTTCACCGGCGCCGTCGCCACCCTGGCCGCCCCCGCCGACGGGGCGGCGCACGAGGGTGCGCGGGGGGACTGAGCATGGCCAGGTCACGTAACGACGCACCGCGCTGGGACCGCGAGGAGGACAAGGACTGGGCGGCCACCGTGGAGGTGCGGCTCGTCCTCGACCACGACGCGCCCGCCGGGCTCGCCGCCGAAGTCCTCGCGGAGGCACACGAGCTGGTGCGCGCGGAGGGGCGGACGGCCCGCGAACTGCTCGGCGAGCCCGAGGCGTACGCACGGGCGGTCGCCGAGGAGCGCGTCGGCGAGGAGCACCGCGCGCGGACCGACGTGCACGGCCTCACCCCCGGGGAGCGCCTCACCTCCTCGCTCGCCACGATCGGCGGCGTCGGGATCCTCCTCGGCGCCCTGCAGTGGGTGCGCGACGGGCTGTGGGTGGACGCGAGCGGAAGCGGCGTCGCGGCCTTCGCCACGGTCGTCGTCGCCGTCGTCCTCGTCGCCGTGGCCACCGTCGCGGGCGCCGCCGGACGCGTCAAGGGCGCCTACGGCTTCGCGGCGGCCACGGTCGGCGTCGTCGGCGGCGGGGCCGCGGTCGCCACGCTCGTGCCTGACGGGCGGCTCTTCAGCGTGCCGGTGCCGGTGCTCATGGCGGTGTGCGGCGGGTGGATCGCGGGGGCCGTGGCATTCCCGGACCGGGTCGCCGACCGGTGGTTCACCCCCGCGCCGGCCGGCCGCGACGACGAAGCCTGGCTCCGTCGGCTCGGGGGTCTGCTGCGCGGGCGGCACGCCATGACCGGCGGTGAGGCGCGCGGACACGTGCGGGAGGCGCGGGCACATCTCGCCGCGGCACCCGGCGCGGGCGCCGCCGACGTCTTCGGCGACGTGGAGATCTACGCCCACCGCCTCGCCGACGGCCCCCGCAAACAGCGCCGCCTCGCACGACGCAAGCTGTACGGCTCGGGCCTGATGCTCGCCGTGGTCGGCGTCCTGCTGGTGGAGCGGGTGCTGGACGGGGGGATCTCCTGGGACCTGTGGCTGCCGTTGTGGACGGGGGCGTTCGGGGCGATGGCGTGGACGGCGGTGTCGGAGTGGCGGGAGAGCCGGGTGCCTTCGCGGGCATCCGGGGAGCAGGGCTGAGGGCGGACCGGCGCGGACACGCGGGCTTTCAGCCCTCCAGGGCGCCCAGCTCGGCCTGGATCAGGTCCCGAGCCTTGTCGCCGTACACGGCTGACCGCTCAAGCCAGGTGAACGCCTTCTCGTAGACGGCGACTTCCGACCCGTCGGTGATGGTGAGTGTGTGATACGTCCGCCCGCCCTGCCCGATGAACTGTGCACGTGCCGTGCGCCGGGCCACTCCGGCCTCGATGTCGTCGGGGATCTCATGGAAGTCGATGACACGCCGGAGGACGGCGCGGGCGTAGCCCGGCGTCTGGAGGTTGCCACACACGATGTCGGCGCAGTAGTGACGCGAATCCCGCGTCCGGTCCGTGAGTTCCAGGAACTCGCCCTGGATCGGTCCGATTCCTCTGGAAAGGTATGCGTCCCATGGCTCAGGCGTGTGCCCAGCAGTTGGCGTCATACAGGGAGGACTTCCCGCAGCGATTGCCCGCAACCGGCCTCGGCTCTGTCCGCCGCGCAATCCGAAGCAATCGGCACGTGCACCTTCACCGGGCGGTGCACCCTGGAGTTTCACCATCCTGCCGCATGGGAGACCTTGATGACGCTCCGGTTCCTCGGCACCACCAGCGACGACGGCGACTGCCCCGCGTGCGCTGCTGACGCGCTTCGCGCCCAAGGAGTGACCGAGTGGCTGAGCCTGAACTGATCCCCTTCCCTGAAGTGGCGCACCTCTTCAAGGACTTCGAGTACTCCGCCTGGCGTCTGGAGACACGTCGCGGGTACGCCTCGGACCGCAGAAGCGCCAAATGGCAGCGCTGGCGGGACGGTGAGGACATCAGCGGAGGTCCCGACAACGACTGGCGCCGCAACGTGCGGTCCCAGACCCGCGCGGGCAAGCGGTTCGAGCGGGTTCGCCTGGTCGACGACCCGCCGACTGACGGTCAGCGCTTCCTGCTGGTGAGTGGACTGGGCAATGTCGCCGCAGGCGAGGACATCCGCAACCTCTACCGGCAGGATGCGCGGCGCCTGGGCCTGCCCGATTTCGACTTCTGGCTCTTCGATTCCAAGGTTGTCGTGAAGTTCCACTTCGACGACGAGGACACCACCCTCGGAGTCGAGGTGATCGACGAGCCCCGTACCGTGATCGCCGCCTGCCAGGCGCGTGAGGCCGCCTGGCATCACGCGATCCGTACCGTCGACTTCCAGCGGCAGGTACCTTCCACCATGTGAGCACGGACTTCCAGAGCGCCAGAGTCGCCCTCGGAGCGCGGCTGCGTGAGCTACGCGCCGAGGCCGGTCTCGACGGGAAGGGGGTCGCCGAGCGACTGGGCTGGCAGCGCTCCAAGGTCAGCCGCATCGAGAACGGCAAGCAGACGCCGTCACTGGGCGACCTCAGGATGTGGACCGTTGCCGTGGAACGCCCGGACGTCCTGAACGAGTTGAAGGGCCGCCTTGCCGGGCTCGAGACGCAGTACCGCTCCTGGCGTCGGCAGCTGGCCGGCGGCCACCGGGCCCGGCAGGAAGTCGCCATCGCGGAAACCGCCGCCACTCGCGTCATTCGCGGTTTCGAGGTCTCCCGGATCCCAGGCCTCTTCCAGACACCCGAATACGCTCGCCACGTCTTCAAGGCCAACGCCGAGTTCCGCCAGATCACCAAGGACGTCGAAGACGCCGTGCGGGCCCGCATTCGCCGCCAGGAAGCGCTGTACGAGCCCGGCCGCCGGTTCCGCTTCCTGATCTGGGAGGGTGCCCTCCATATGCTCCTGTGCCCTCGGAACGTCATGCGTGACCAGCTCGATCGGCTCGTCAGCCTCGACACCGTGGAACTGGGAATCATCCCCTTCAGCGCACAACTGCGCCGCACACCGGCCCATGGGTTCTGGATCTACGACCAGCGCCTCGTCATCGTCGAGACCATCAACACGGAGATGTGGCTCGACGACGAGGACGGCATCCAGCCGTACGGCCGCGCCTGGCAATGGCTCTCCGAATCAGCGGTCCAAGGCCATCAAGCCCGCCAGTTGATCCACCGGGCCCGGACATCTCTCGACCCGCATTGATCCGCAACGCAGACCAATCGCCCTGAGCTCAGCAGCAATTCGGTGCAATCGTCGCGCAATTGCGTCATTGCTGTCATTACCGTCCGGCGCATGGACACTCAGGAGGTCACCATGCGCTTCCGGCTGGACGCGATCAAGGCCGATCCGGAGGACGACGACGGCCAGGGCGGCAACGACGACGGCGGGTGTGGTGACGGGGACGGCTGCGGCCGTCAGTGACAGGAAAGGCCCGCGCATGGGCAGGCACCACCACGGCTACGTCTGGGTCGGTAACGCGGCCGCCCTCGTCCCGCAGGATCCCCGCCGCGCGGGGCACCCGGACTTCGCCGCCTCCCCCGTCCCGCCCCTTGAGCTGGCGCACTGGCTGCTCAAGTCCGGCTCGTTCGTACGGGGTACGTTCACCGCGCCCGAGGAGGCCACGGCCTGGGTCGACGCGGCGGCGCGCCCCTACGTGGGCGAGCTGCTGCCCGCGCAGCTCGCGTCGGCCGGTGCCGCCGTCGTCGGCGGCGAGGACTTCGCCGGGGGCTGGTACGTGAGCGGGCAGCGGTTCCTGGCGGTGCATCTGGTGGCGTGCTCGCCGCACCGGTTCCGGCCGGAGTACGGGTGCCCGGTCAGCGTAGGGCGCGGATCAGGGCGGACAGTTCCTGGCGGGTGAGGGTAAGGATGTCGTCGGGGGTGTCGCTTTCGCGGAGGAGTATGTGGCCCTCGCGGGGGGCGAGTTCTATGCAGTTCCCACCCTCCACACCCGAAAAGGAGGACTTCTGCCACTGCGGGGACACTACGGTTCCTTTCAGAGTTCTCGCACGATGCGGCGGATGAGGCTGCGGGAGTCCCGTTCGCCGAGCGATGACCGCTCAGCGACGTCAAGCAGCCCCCGGTACCTCTTGAGCTGGGCCGCATCCCCCAGGAAGAAACTCCCCAGAGGGCTGTCCACCTGTACCGTGTCCAGTTGCGGTACGACTCCTCCCGCATACATCGGCGCATCCGTCGCCTCGATGAACTCCTCGCAGGAGAAGGGGAGGACCCGCAAGGTCACCGTCGGCCACTCCGACGCTTCCAGCAGGTATACGAGCTGTCCCTTGGTGACCTTACGTCCGCCGAAGCGGATGCGCAGCGCCGCTTCATGGACGATCGCAAGGAACGGCGGCGGTGTGTCCCGCTCGAAGATGCGCCGACGACACAGCCGGAATTCGACTCGGGCGTCCACGTCGCCGGCCGGAATCATCGGCCGGTAGGTGCGGTGGATGGCTCTGATGTACTCCTCGGTCTGCAGAATGCCCGGCACGTTCACGACGT
Organism: Streptomyces sp. NPDC059003; assembly: GCF_042740445.1. Taxonomy (NCBI): domain Bacteria; kingdom Bacillati; phylum Actinomycetota; class Actinomycetes; order Kitasatosporales; family Streptomycetaceae; genus Streptomyces; species Streptomyces sp. NPDC059003. Next base: position 17,690 of record NZ_JBHYJH010000096.1, read on the forward strand.
TGACGCTTCTCAAGTGCGTGGCGTGACACTCCAGTTCAGCAAGGTCGAGAAGGCCCGGCCCGAGTACACCCCGATACTCCTCCCACCAGCCTTTCGCCCGTTCCTCCGCCATGGCACACAGCGCGTCGACGAGCTTCTCATCCGTGGCCAGGTAGAAGGCCGCGAGACGTCGAACCCGCTCCGCGCTGACGCCCCAACGTCCGGACTCGATATGGCTGATCTGCGCCTGGTTGCCGCCGAGCAGCGCTCCCGCTTCGCGGGCAGCCTTCCCGGCGGCTTCGCGAAGCTTGCGCAACTCCGCCCCCAACACCGGAGTTGACGCCATGGGACAGCCGGAACCCCACCGCTACCGCCTCACCACCCCCAACACCCCCCTCTCCCCCAAGATCTGCCGCGACACCGTCGCGATACTCCTCGCCGCCACCGGCCACCACCCCGACCTCCTGGAGCTGGCGGGGCGTGGGCGTGGCCCGGCCGCGCAGCAGGAATCCGTCGAGGTGAACCTCGGTGGAGCCGGGCTCGGCGCCCGCGAGGCGGCTCGCAGGTCTGGTTCGAGCTGCGCGGATAGCGCGCCGTCCTGCGCAAGCCGCCGCAGGGCTACCGCTCGTCCGGCTTGCCGTCGCCGTACAGCCAGTCCGACCACACCGTCTGCAGTTCCTCGCGGGCCTCGTCGTCGCCCGCGTGCTGGTCGACGTACGTGGTGAAGTCCTTGGTGTCGGCGTTCCGGTGGCGGTAGGTCTTCGCCCAGCCCTGGATGATGTCGTAGAAGGTCTCGTCGCCGACGGTCTCGCGGATCTTCTGGATGACCATGGCGCCGCGGTCGTAGACGGGGGCGTCCGAGATGCTCGCGGCGTCCGGCTGCTTGGCGGGCGGGAAGTCCCAGACCTCCTCGTTGTCGTTCTCGTCCTCGTAGAGGTCGCCGTCGTAGAGCGCGTCGACGGTCTCCTCGACCGTCATGTCGCCGAAGTCCTCCTCGTACAGCCACTCCGCGTACGTCGCGAAGCCCTCGTTGAGCCACATGTCCTGCCAGGTCTTCGGCGTGACGGAGTTGCCGTACCACTGGTGGGCCAGCTCGTGGACGAGGGTGGAGGTGTCCGATTCCGAGACGGGGAAGACCGGCTTGGTCTGGGTTTCCAGGGCGTAGCCCAGGCCCACGCGGCCTTCGGCGATCGCGCCGGTGGAGGAGAACGGGTAGTCGCCGAAGTTCTCCTCGGCCCAGTCCATGATGTCCGGGATCTTCGCGAAGACCTTCTTGATCCGCTTCTTCTTGTCGTCGGGGATCGTCGGGTCGACGGCCGTGAAGACCGGGGTGTCGTTCGCCATCGACGTCTCGGTGTCGTACCTGCCGACGGCGACCGTCGCCAGGTAGCTCGCCATCGGCTCGGCGCTGTGCCAGGCGAAGGTGGTGCGGCCGTTCGTCGTGGTCTGCCGGGTCAACTCGCCGTTGGAGACGGCCGTCAGGCCCTTGGGCACGGTGACCTCTATGTCGTACGAGGCCTTGTCGCTCGGGTGGTGGTTGCCCGGGAACCACGCCTTCGAGCCCGCCGGCTCGCCCGTCGCGAGGGCGCTCTTCTCGCCCTTCAGCCAGCCCTCCTTGGCGCCGTCGACATCGGTGATCGTCTGCGGCGTGCCCGAGTAGCGGACGGTCGCGCGGAACGTCTCGTCCCGGTCGAGGTCGTCGTGCGGGCGCACGGTGAGCTCGTCGCCCGCGCGCTGGACGCGGGCCTTCTTGCCCTCGACGGTGACGCTCTCGACGTCGAGGCCGCGCAGGTCCAGGTTGAAGGCGCTGAGGTTCTTGGTGGCGCGGGCCGTGATCTCCGCCGTGCCCTTGAGGTGGCGGGACTCGGGGTCGTAGCCGAGCTTCAGGCCGTAGTGCTGTACGTCGTATCCGCCGTTGCCGAGCTTCGGGTAGTACGGGTCGCGGACGCCCGCGGCGCCGGGGGTGCCGTCGACTCCGCCGGTGGTGCAGGCGGTGAGCGCGGCGGCGAGGGCCCCGGCGCTGAGGAGCGCGAACGCGGCGCGGCGGGCGTGGGGCCCCTTGGTCAGGGGGGCGAGGGCACGGTAGTTCACCTCGGTGATCCTATGGCCACCGCTCATCGGGGTCAGGGGCCCCACGCCTCATCGCCTCATCGCCTCATCGCCGGGGCGTCAGCGGGCCAGCGCCGCCACGCCCGCCTTCGCGAACTTCTCGTCCAGGTCGCCGCTGGGCGCGCCCGCGACGCCGATGCCCGCGACGGGGGCGCTCTTGGCGGTGACGGGGGCGCCGCCCGCGAGGAACAGGGTGCCGGGGATGTCCTTCAGGTTCGGCGCCTGCTCCAGGCGCTTGGCGAGCTCGGAGGTCGGGGCGTTCCAGGACACGGCCGTGTACGCCTTGCGCTCGGCGGACTCGTACGACTGCGGGCCCGCGCCGTCGCCGCGCAGCGTCACGATGGTGTTGCCGTTGCGGTCGACCACGGAGACCGTGACGCGCTGGTTCTCCTTCTTGGCGGCGTCCAGGCTGGCCTGCGCGGCCTTGGTGGCGGCTGCCACGGTCAGGTGCGTGGACTGGGTGAGGTTGCGGCTGCCCGCGTCGGCGGCGACGGGGGCCTTGGTGGCTGCGTCGGGCGTTCCGGCGGAGGCGGAGACGGCACCGACGGTTCCGGCGGCGGTGGCCACGAGGACGGCGGTGACGAGGACGCGGGTGCGGGCGGAGGGCTTCTTCAGGGTCAGGGGCTTCTTCATGACCGTGGGCTCCTTCGGGCGGGGTACGGGGGTGGGGTTCGGGAGGCGGACGGCGCCGCGTCCTGCCCTGCCCTCGATCCTGGTGCCGCTTCCCGGCCCGGCCCGTCGGCGTACCGGCTCGGGCCCGCGGGCGGATCGGCCGATCCCCGGGTCAGCCGATCGGCTGACCCGCGCCTGGCCCCGACGGGCCACAATGAGGGTGTTTGCCCAGTTCACACGCGCGGCGAGGGAAGGAGGCACGAGGTGGACGAGGACACGCGGGCACGCCCCGCCGACCCCGAGGCCCGCTGGCTCGCGGCCGTCATGCACACCGCGTTCTTCCTGCTCCTGGCCGCGTCGCTGACCCGCTTCCTGCTGCGCCACCCCGGCGAGCCCCGTACGCCGTGGATCATCGCCCTGTCCGCCGCCCTGGCCCTCCTGTACGCCCTCGGCCCGGTCCTCGGCGCGACGCCCGACCCGCGCCGGCTGCTCTGGCTCGGCGCGGTCGTCGGGGTCTGGGTGGTCCTTGTGGCCCTCGCGCCGAGCTACGCGTGGTGCGCGGTGCCGCTGTTCTACACGGGCCTGCGGACGCTGCCGACGCGGGCGGCGCTCGCCCTCGTCGCCGTCCTCACGGCCCTCGTGGTCGCCGCGCAGCTCCGGCTCGCGGGCGGCTTCGACCCGAACCTGGCGCTCGCCCCGCCCGCCGTGGCGGCCGTCGCGACGGCGGTGTTCGTCCACATGCAGCGGCAGACGGCGCGCCAGCGCGCCCTGATCGACGACCTGCTCCGCACCCGGCGGGAGCTCGCCGCCACCGAACGCCGCGAGGGCACGCTCGCGGAGCGCGAGCGGCTCTCCATGGAGATCCACGACACGCTGGCCCAGGGCCTGTCCAGCCAGCGCATGCTCCTCCAGGCCGCCGACCGCGTCTGGGACACGGACCCGACGACGGCCCGCACCCACGTCCGCACGGCCGAGTCGGTGGCCGAACGGGGCCTGACGGAGGCCCGCCGCCTGGTCCACGACCTGGCCCCCTTGGAGCTCACGGAGGCGAATCAGCCCGTCCGGCGTTTGAGGACGAGCCGCGAAGCGGCAACAAAGGGGGAAAGGGGCGAAGCCCCATACGAGGCCGGGCCATACGAAGCCGGGCCGCAGCCCCCCGGCACCCCCGAAACCGCCACGCTGCCCACGGCCCTGCGCCGCCTCGCCGAGCGCGAGTCCACCCCCGGACTCGCGATCCACTACCACGTAGAGGGCGCGCCCGTACCGCTCCCCGGCCGCGCCCAGTCCGCCCTGCTCCGCATCGCCCAGGGCGCCCTCGCGAACGTACGCGAACACGCGCGGGCGACGACGGCCGCGCTGACCCTGACCTACCTCGACGACCAGGTCGTCCTCGACGTCGCGGACGACGGCCGCGGTTTCGCGCCGCACGCGGTCGCCCCCGGCGGCGGCCGGGGCCACGGCCTCCCCGCGATCCGGGCGCGCGCCGGCCAGCTCGGCGGCACGCTGACCGTGGAGTCGGCCCCCGGCGAGGGCACCGTCCTGTCCGTGTCCATCCCCCTGTCCCCCGCGCCCCCGGAGGCCCCATGAGTACGCCCGGCGAGGGCTCCGCCCCGGTCCGCCTCCTCGTCTGCGACGACCACGCCGTCGTACGCGCCGGACTGCTCGCCCTGCTCGGCAGCGCCCCCGGCATCGAGGTCACCGGCGAGGCGGGCACCGGCGAGGAGGCGGTGGCGCTCGCCGCGAAGCTGCGGCCCGACGTGGTCCTGATGGACCTCCAGCTCGGCCAGGGCATCGACGGCGTCGAGGCCACCCGGCGCATCACGGCGGCACGGGAGTCGGGGACCCCGCACGTCCTTGTCCTCACCACGTACGACACCGACGCCGACATCACCCGCGCCATCGAGGCGGGCGCCACGGGCTATCTGCTCAAGGCCGAGCGGCCCGAGGAGCTGTTCGCCGCGATCCACGCCGCCGCGCAGGGCCGCACCGCGCTGTCCCCGCCCGTCGCGTCCCGCGTCATGGCCCGCATGCGCGCGCCCCTGCCCACCCTCACCCCGCGCGAGCGCGACATCCTCGCCCAGCTCGCCCAGGGCCTCGGCAACCGCGACATCGCCCGCGCCCTGTTCATCAGCGAGGCCACGGTCAAGACCCACCTCGGCCGCATCTACGACAAGCTCGGCGTCGACACCCGGGCGGGCGCCGTATCGGTCGCGAAGGAGCAGCGGCTGCTGCCGTGAGCCACCCGGCGTCGGAGCGGGTCAGAACTGGCTGGTGTCGAGATCGAAGCCGAGGGGCTCGGGGAGCGGGACGACTTTGGAGAGCTTGAAGGTCTCCTGGTGCTCGTACTCCTCACCGGCGGGCTCGGTGTACAGCACGACGTGCCCGGCCTGACGGTCGACGAGCAGGTAGACGGGGATGCCCGCGCGGGCATAGCCCTTGACCTTCTTGTACCGGTCGTTGTCACCGGTGGATTGGGAGGTGACCTCGGCTACCAGGAGGACGGGCGCAGGACCGTGGTACTCGTCCTCATCGGCGAAACTGCCCTTGGGGGCGACCGCGACGTCGGGTTCGACGCGGCCAGGCACCGTAGGACCGGGGAGGTGGAGACCGATGCCGGTGTACATCCGCAGCAATCGATCCTTGGCCCGGGTGGCCATCTGAGCGGTCATCTCAGAGATGATCTCCTCGTGCTGGCCGTTGTCCGGTGGTTTTACGTGGATCTCCCCTTCGATCAGTTCCACGTGCCAGCCCTCCGGGGCTACCGCGCTGAACATCTCGAAGGAGCCCTCCACCGACATGCCCGGAATGCGGCCCGCAACCTGCCGCACCACTGACACGGGATCGCACTCCGCATCGAACTCCATGCTGGAACCCCCTTCGCCCGGCACGACGCTGTCAGCGTCGCCCACGCCACGCGACCAGAACCGACACACCTTCACCCGAACGCATGAGCGGTGACGTTTCCCCACGTCAGGCGGCGCAAGGCCAGAACAAGGCCCCGCCCATGACACCATCACCCACGTGCTCGACATCGGCTACGCCCTCTCCCGCCGCTTTCCCGACCCGCCGCAGACCGACTACCGGCGCGCGGACACCTACGCGCTGCGTCACGACCTGTTCTGCGGGGACGTGTACCTGGCGGACACCAAGGCGGACCGGGAGTTGTCCACAGCCTGGGGATGGGTGCCGGTGCTCGACTTCGCGTGGGCGCTGTGCGACATCGTCGAGCGGCTGGACCAGGATCCCCTGGGGAGCCGGGCGTCGCGGCCGCAGTACGCGGAGCTGGACTTCACCGAGTCCACGGACCGCATGCTCTTCGTACGGCGCTTCGGATGGGTCGACATCGAGGCCGACTGGATGGACCCGGAAGAGGCGCCGCTCACCTTCTCCCACGCCGAGCTGCGGCGTGAGGCGCGGGACTTCCTGCACGACCTCGTCGCCGATCTGACGGATCTGCACGAGACGTTCGGGGAGAACCCGGCCACCTGGACGCTGCTGTCCCGCTATCCCCGGGTCACTTAGGGCCTGTCAGGCCTGACCGGCCTGTCCAGCCTGTCCGGCCTGTCCGGCCGGTTCGTCGGGCGGCGATGTCACATCTTCGAGGGTCCGGTCCGTCGTACCTACGACAGACGCGCCACCGTCGACAGAAACGGACGCTCTCATGCCCGGTTTCCGCCCCCAGACCCACATCACCGTCATCGGCGGCGGCCTCGCCGGACTCACCGCCGCCATCACCGCCGCCGAGGCGGGCGCCCACGTGACGGTGCACGAGTCGCACCACACCCTCGGCGGCCGCGCCCGCACCGCGGAGGGCCCGTACCGGACGAACGAGGGGCCGCACGCGCTGTACAAGGGCGGCCCGCACTGGACCTGGCTGAAGCAGCGCGGCCTCATCGGGGAGCTCGCCCCGATGCCGCCCATCGAGGCCACCCGGCTGCGCCTGCGCCACCACGGCGTGCTGCGCCGCACGCCGCCGCTCGCCATGCTGCGCCTCCTGCGGCGCTCCCCCGAACAGGCCCCGGTCGACGTCGACTTCATGACGTGGGCGACGGAGCAGGTGGGCGAGGAGGGGGCGCGGGCGGCCGCGCACTACACGGCGGTGGCCCTGTTCCACCACGACCCGGGCGCGCTGTCCGCCCGCTTCGTGCACACCCGGCTCCGCCGCGCCGCCAAGCTGCCGCCGGAGGCGCACTACCCGGTCGGCGGCTGGGGCGCGATCGTCGACCGGCTCGCGGGGCACGCCTGGAACCTGGGCGTCCGCGTGGAGACCCTCGCCCGCGTCGACACCGTCGACGACCTCGCGGCGCGGGGCCCGGTCGTCGTGGCGACCTCGCTTGACGCCGCCCGGCGGCTCCTGAAGGACGACTCCCTGCGCTGGCAGAGCGGCCGCACGGTCCTGGTGGACGTCGCACTCCGCTCGCGGCGCGGCGACCTGTTCGCCGTCTCCGACCTGGACGCGACCGGCTGGATCGAACGGTTCACCACGCAGGACCGCACCCTGGCGCCCGAGGGCGAGCAGCTGATCCAGGGGCAGATCCCGATCGCCCCTGAGGAGTCGAAGGCCGACGGCGTCGCGCGCGCGGAGCACCTGCTCGACCTGGGGTTCAAGGACTGGCGCGAGCGCGTGACGTGGCGCAGGTCGGCCGTGGCGGACGGCCGCACGGGTGCGCTCGACCGGCCGGGCACGACCTGGCGCGACCGGCCGGGCGTCGACCGGGGCGACGGGGTGTATCTGGCGGGCGACCAGGTGGCGGCGCCGGGGCTGCTTTCCGAGGTGTCGTTCAACAGCGCGATCGAGGCGGTGAGCCTGGCCCTCACCGGCATCGGCCGCCTGACGAGCGCCACGCCCTGGGTTGACCTCAAGTCCGCTTGAGGTTGAAGGGTGGTGGGCGTCACCGACCCAGGGAGCCCTCATGCACGCCATCCGTCTCCACGCCTTCGGCCCCGCAGAGAACCTCACGTACGAGACCGTCGAGGACCCCCTCCCGGGCGCGGGCCAGGTGCGGATCGCCGTCGCCGCGGCCGGGGTGCACCTCCTCGACACCAAGATCCGCGACGGCGACCAGGGCCCGCTGCCCGCCCTGCCGGACCTGCCGACGATCCCCGGCCGCGAGGTCGCCGGAACCGTCGAGTCCGTCGGCGCGGGCGTCTCGGCGGACTGGCTCGGCAAGCGCGTCGTCACGCACATCGGCTTCGCGCCCGGAGGCTACGCCGAGCTCACCGTCACCGACGCGGCGCGCCTGCACGAGCTCCCCGCATCGCTGGGCTTCGCCGAGGCCGTGGGGCTCATCGGCACGGGCCGTACGACCATGGGCATCCTGCAGTTCGTGGAGCTCGACGCCGCGTCGGTGGTCGTCGTTCCGGCCGCCGCCGGGGGCATCGGCACGCTCCTCGTGCAGTACGCGAAGCACGCCGGGGCCACCGTGATCGGGCTCGCGGGCGGTCCCGCCAAGGTGGCGCGGGTCGCGGCGGGCGGCGCCGACCTCGCCGTGGACTACACCCGGCCCGACTGGCCGGACGAGGTGCGCGCGTACCTGAAGGAGCACGGGCACACCGCCGCGACCGTCCTCCTCGACGGCGTGGGCGGCGCCGCAGGCCGCACGGCCGTGGACCTGCTCGGCCCCGGCGGCACCCACCTCACCTTCGGCTGGTCCGAGCAGCAGGGCCCGGTGGACCTGACCGCCGCCGAGCTCTCCGCGCGCGGCATCACCCAGATCAACCCGCTGGGCGCCGCCATGACCGCGAAGGCCGGCGGCGACAACCCCATCCGCACCCTGGAACTCGCCGCCCTGCACGCCTACGCGGGCGGCTACTTCACCCCCGCCGTCCAGTCCTTCCCCCTGTCCGAAGCGGCCGCCGCCCACCGCGCCCTGGAGTCCCGCGCGACCACCGGCAAGGTCGTCCTCATCCCCTAGCGGAGCCCCGAGTTCCCGCCGCGGCGGCCCGAGGAGCGAGCGATTCCGGACGACTCACGAAGCAACCGCTGAACACCGCGCAAAATGGGATGCCCGTACGACATACGGGAACTACCGTCCGTTTCATGGACTCCGCACGCCCCGCCACCCCCTCCCCCGTCGCGTTCCGCGAGATCCCCGAAACCGACATCGACCGCGCCCTCGACCTGGCGTACCTCGCCTTCCACGACGTCGCCGAGGACGAGAAGCGCAAGCACCACCACGACCTGCTCTCGGGCTGCCACCGCATCGGCGCGTACGACGGGGACGCGCTGGTCGGTCTGCTCGCCGCGTTCCCGTTCACGGTGTCCGTGCCGGGCGGCGAACTGCCCTGCCCGAGCCTGACGTTCGTCTCGGTGGCGCCCACGCACCGCCGCCGCGGCGTGCTCTCCGGCATGATGGCGGCGCTGTTCGAGCGGTGCGCGGCACAGGGCCACCCGGTGGCCGCGCTGTGGGCGTCCGAGGACGCGATCTACGGCCGCTTCGGCTTCGGCCCCGCCACGTACGCCAACACGGTCGAGATCGACACCGTGCGCCCGCTCGCCCTGCGCATCAGCCCGGACGACCGCCCGCTGCGCCTGGTGGACCCGGCGGACGTGCCCGGCCTCCTCGGCGGCTACTACGACCGCACGCGCGCCGACCGCGCGGGCCGCCTCGCCCGCAGCGAGGCGTGGTGGAGCGAGGAGTGGCTGGTCACGGAGGACGAGGAGGACGACGAGCTGTCGCCGCCGCGGGTCGTGGTCCTGGACGACGCCGCCGGTGTCGCCGGTTACGCCGTCTACCGCACCAAGGCCCGCGACGACGCGCCCGGCCTGATCCGCCTGGACGAGTTGGAGGCCGACACGCCCGCGGTCGCCGCCGCGCTGTGGCGCTATCTGGCGGGCATCGACCTGACGGGCCTGGTCCGCGCCTGGGGCCGCCCGCTGGACGACCCGCTGCTGCTGTTCGCGAGCGACCGCGACCAGGTGCGCGTGACGGGCCAGTTCCCCGCGCTGCGGATCCGGCTCGTCGACGTGCGCGCCGCGCTGCTCGCCCGCTCCTGGGCGGCCCCCGCCGACCTGGTCCTCGAGGTCCGCGACCCGCACGTCCCGGCCAACGACGGCCGCTTCCGCCTGACGGTGACGGCAGCCGAGAACCCGGACAAGGCCGGGGACGAGGCGGCGTACGAAGCGGCGTACGAGCCCACCGACGCCCCCGCCGACCTGACGATCGACGTCGTGGACCTGGCCTCGGCCTACCTGGGCGGCACCCGCACCGAAGGGTTCGTACGGGCGGGCGTGGCCACGGAGCACACACCGGGCACGGCGGCCGCACTCGACGCGGCGCTCACCACGCCGTACCTGCCGCACACGGTCGACGAGTTCTAGCGCCGGAGCGGCTGCTCAGGACCCGAGCGACCCGAGCGTCGCGAGCGCCCCGTCGGTCAGCCGGTACACCGTCCACTCGTCCTGCGGCTTCGCGCCGAGGGACTCGTAGAAGGCGATCGACGGGGCGTTCCAGTTCAGGACGGACCACTCCAGGCGCTCGTAGCCCCGCTCCGCGCAGATCCGGGCCAGCTCGCGCAGGAGCGCCTTGCCGTGTCCGCCGCCGCGCGCCTGCGGGCGCACGTACAGGTCCTCCAGATAGATCCCGTGCACCCCGCGCCACGTGGAGAAGTTAAGAAACCAGAAAGAGAAGCCAACCGGCTCGCCCGTCGTGTCGTCCTCCGCGATGTGCGCGTACGCCGCGGGCCGCTCGCCGAACAGGGCTTCGCGCAGCTGCTCCTGGGTGGCCCGTGCCTCCTGCGGAGCCTTCTCGTACGCGGCGAGCTCACGGATCATGGTGTGGATGACGGGGATGTCGACGGGGGTCGCGGTGCGAATCATGGACGCAGCAAGCCACAGGCGTCGGACACGGGTCAACCGAAGAGCCCTGGCGGCGCTGCTCGCCGTCGGCTTCCTCGCGGGCTGCACGGCGAAGAGCGAGCCCCCGGCGAAGGACACCGCCGGTCACACCGTCGAGCTGAAGTTCTACGACGCCCACGGCGACGGCAGGCTCCTGTCCCCCCGGCAGGCCCGCGCCGTCTCGCACGGCACCGGCGGCTCCGACAGCGACGCCCTCGTCGACCCGGTCAGCCTGCGCGTGGTCCAGGACTACCCGCTGTACGAGGACGGGCCGCGCCTTAGCTTCGACACCCCCGGCAGGCCCGCCGCCCTGGCCATCAACTGGCCCACCGGCCAGGGCTTCTCGACGGTCGTGGTCGACGACGGCGGCAAGGGCTTCGCGCGGGGCGGCACGGTCGTCTTCAACCACCTGGCCGCCAAGGACGCCAAGCGCCGCCTGGACGCCGCCCTGGACGCCCGCCCCGCCTACCGGCGCTCGGCCCGCTTCGACACCGCGTACCGCACGGCCGCCCGCGAGCTGGCCCGGGCCGACAAGGCCAGCACCGACGCGGGCCGCGGCAAGCACGGCCAGCGCGCCCTGAGCGCCGTCGACACCGCGTACGGCCGGCTCCTGGAGGAGTACGGCCCGACCGCCCGCCGCACCGGCGCCCCCTGGCTCGGCGTGACCGCCGCCGACACCACCGGCACCGCCTGGGCCCCGCTCGCCGGCCGCCTCACGGGCCGCGACGGCTGGGTGCGGCTCGTCTTCGACCCCGCCGACTCGCCGGGCACCACCATCCCGCGGCGCTACCGCGACCAGGTCGCCGCCGCCCACGCCGCGGGCCTGAAGGTCCTCGGCCAGCCCGTCGACTCGGCGTACGCCAATGGCGCCGAGCGCCGCGACCTCGGCACCCGCGCGGGCTATCTGGCCCGGATCAAGCAGTACGTGGACGCGTTCCCCGAGATCGAGGCGTGGGAGATCGGCAACGAGGTCAACGGCTGCTGGACCGACTCCCGGACCACTAAGGACGGCGACTGCACGAAGCGGCTGCTCCCGGACCGCGACCGCATGCGGCACAAGATCGCGGACGCGGCGGCGTACGTACGCGAGAAGCGGCCCGACGCGCAGGTCGTCCTCACCCTCTACTGGCAGCTCGGCACCGACGCGGCCCGCTGGTCGGCGTTCACCTGGGCGGACGCCAACCTGCCGCCCGCCGTGCGCGACGACCTCGACGTCGTCCTGCTCTCCAGCTGGATCGAGGACGCCCCGCTCGGCCTCGCCTTCGACCAGGTGATGACGCGCCTCGCGGCCGGGTTCCCGAAACAGCGGATCGGCCTCGGCGAGCTCGGCTACTGGAACGACGACACCTCGAAGTTCTACTGGGCCTTCGACAAGGACGACCCCGACGCGGCCCGACGGCGGATCGCCCGGCGGTACTACGCGGCGGCGCTCGGCTATCCGTCCAGCGTCGGCGGCACGTTCTGGTGGTACTTCGCGCAGGAGATGCCCAAGGACGCCGAACTGCGGGCGGCGCTGCGCGACACGGCACGGCGCAGCCGCTCGTGAACACCCGCCTCGCGTACGTCCTCGCCCTCGTCCTCTCCCTCGTCCTCACCGCCGCCGCGCTCACCGGCTGCGGGCGCGCGGACGACGAGGCGCGCCCGCCCGACCCCGCCTGGTGGTCCCCCGCGCCCGGCGAAGTCACCGACTGGGACTGGCAGATCAGCGAGCCCTACGACCTCTCCGCGCCCCGCCAGATGTACGACCTCGACCTCTTCGACCTGGCCCCGAAGGGCGCCGAGCTCCGCTACGCCGACGGCGGGGCGATCGACGTACCGGCGGGCCCGCTCGCCGGAAAGATCGACGAACTGCACGCCCGTTCCCCCCGCCCCGTGGTGATCTGCTACGTCGACACTGGCGCGTACGAGCACTACCGCCCCGACGCCGCCCGCTTCCCCGGCCACGAGCGGCGCCTGCGGGACATCCCCAACCGGCCCCGCGCCCCGGCCGACGGCTCGGTCATCGGCTGGGACACGGGCTGGAAGGGCGAGCGCTGGCTGGACATCCGCGAGGGCTCGCGCGCCGCCTTCGCCGACGCCGTCTGGGCCCGCCTCGACCTGGCGGAGCGCATGGGGTGCGACGGCGTCGAGCCGGACCAGAACAACCCGCGCGGCAACGACCCAGGCTTCCCGGTCCCGCTCGCCGACCAGCTGTCCTGGTACCGCGAGGTGGCGAAGCAGGCACACGCGCGCGGGCTCTCCGTCGGCATGAAGAACGGCCACAACGAACCCGGCACGGCGGCGAAGCTCGCCCCCCACTTCGACTGGGCCCTGCCCGAGGAGTGCGTGCAGTTCAAGGAGTGCGGGGAGCTGCGCCCGTTCGTGAAGGCGGGCAAGGCGGTGTTCGCGGTGGACTACCGGGGGTCGGTGCCCAACCGAACGAAGGCCTGCGCGACACACCGCCGCCACGACTTGGACGGCTTGCTCAAGGACGAACCACCGACGGGGGCATACCGCTACCCGTGTGCGTAGAACCCGCTGTGGGCAGCTGGTCCGCCCAGAGGGCGGAACGGGTGGGCACAGCCCATCCGACGGGCACCCTACGTACGACGCCCAAGCAGCCGACGCGCCAACTCCAGATCCTCCTCCGGCAACTCCCGCCCGTCCTCAACTTCCCACAGCACGTTCTGCAACACCCGCCCGAGCGTCCACGCCATGGCCCGCTCCCGGTCAAGGCCCAGGACCTCCGTCATCGCGTCAAAACGCCACGGCACGTCATCCGGATCGAAAAGGTTGTTGAGGGCGGGCCACAGGTCGAACCCGGGGTCACCGGCAAGCGGCTTGGGGTCGATCGCGAGCCACGGCTCACGCCCGGCCGCGAGGACGTTGTCGAAGTGCAGATCCCAGTGCAGCAGCCGGTCCCCGGGCTCGCCCACGACCTCCCGCACGGCATCCGCGCACCGCGCGACGAGCGCCCGCTCCGCGGGGTCGGCGATCGCCTTCAGCGCGGCGGGCGTGTCGTCGAGCATCGCCCGGGCGATGTCGCCGAGCGTCCGCATGCCGGCCGGCGCGGGCCCGGCGGTGAGCCGGGCGAGGAGCTCGGCGACGATGACGACCCCCTGACGGGTCTCGTCGCGCCCGGCCGCGGCGAACGTCGACAACTCGCGGCCGTCACCGGCCCGTTCGAGCAGCATCGTGCCGTACGTGTCGTCGTACCGCAGCAGCCGCACCGCCCCGTCGCCGTCCCACACGCGCAGCGCGACCGGCTCGCCCTCGGTCTCCTCGTCGAGGACCTGGAACTTGACCACGGCCTCGGTCCCGTCGGCCTGCGCCACCGGCAGGACCAGGGCCGCCTGGCCGTGCAGGGAGTCGCCGAGGGGCGTCAGCTCCCACCGCTCCAGGGTCTCGGCGGCGAGGTCGGGCAGCCCGGCGATGAAGGCGCGGCCCGCCTCGCCCGCGTACAGGTGCTGGGACTCGACGAGGGCGTCCGGAACATGGATCTGGATCACCCGCGCGACGCTACCCGCCCGCCCCGGGCGGCCTCACCCGATTTGTTCCGGACACCGACCGCCCGGTTCCGGCCAGGAGCCTCCGGCTAGATACCGGCCTTCTTGAGCTCCCCGGCGAACCCGGCCTCGGTGTACAGCGCGTCGCTGTCCGTGACCTTCTTGCCGTCGATGACGACGGTCGGCGTGCCGGTGATGCCGTCGTCCTCGAAGGCCTTCATGGCCGTGCCGACCCACTTCTTGTGCGTGCCGTTGAGGACGGCCTTCTTGAAGGCGGGGTCCCGCAGCTCGACCTTGTCGGCGATCTTCAGCAGGAAGGCGGAGGTGAAGCCGTCCTCGCTCTCCTCCGGCTGCTGGGCGAAGACGGCGGCGTGGAACTGCGGGAACTTGCCCGCGTCCACGGAGGCCCGCAGCGCGTTGGCCGCGTTCACCGAGCCGTGGCCGCCCAGGTTCTTGTCGAGGAACGAGGCGATCGTGTACTGGACCTTCACGTCACCGGCGGTGAGCGGCTCCACCAGGGCCTGGGCGCCGCCCTCCTCGAACTTCTTGCAGTAGGGGCAGCGCGGGTCCTCGTAGACCTTGACCGTGTGCTTGGCCTTCGGGTCGCCGACCGTGATCACACCGCCCTTGACCTCGGCGGGCACCTTGGAGAGGTCCGTGGCCGCCGCGGTCGGGGACTCCTTCACCTTCCCGCTGCCGCTCCCACTGCCACCGTCGTCGTCGGAGTTGCACCCGGTGACGACGGCGCCGAACAGCGCCACGACGGCCACCGAGGCAGCCAAGCGCCCGGCCTTGCGTACGGCCATGAAAAAGCCCTCCAGATTTCGTACTGACACCCCCCGAGCCGCAACACCATCAAGCCCGCCCGACATACGAGGGCAAGCACATCAAGCCCGCCCGGCGTTTGAGGGCAAGCGCGAAGCGCGACAAACGGGACCAAAGGGGGCGTCCCCTTGAATCTCGGCTCAAGGCGACCACGCCAGAAAAGAGCCCCCTGTCGGATTCGAACCGACGACCTTCGCTTTACAAGAGCGGCGCTCTGACCAGCTGAGCTAAGGAGGCCTGCACGGGCCCGCGTACGGACGTGCCCGTGCAGTGTAACCAACGAGACCCCTGCCGCAGTCGAAAATCTCGTCGAAGGTCATCGGCTCTCGCCTACTGACAGACCGGTGACCAGCGGGGTAGCGTCGCGGGCAGTCCACATGAGTGGACTAGACCCATCCTTTACTCGGATCGTCCGGCACGTTCCTGCCGGTGAAGGGGGCCCTCACCATGGCCACTGTTACGTTCGACAAGGCGACCCGGATCTACCCGGGTTCCGACAAGCCCGCCGTCGACGGCCTCGACATCGAGATCGAGGACGGCGAGTTCCTCGTCCTGGTCGGCCCGTCCGGCTGCGGCAAGTCCACCTCGCTGCGCATGCTCGCGGGCCTGGAGGACGTGAACGCCGGCGCCATCCGCATCGGCGAGCGCGACGTCACACACCTGCCGCCCAAGGACCGGGACATCGCCATGGTGTTCCAGAACTACGCGCTGTACCCGCACATGACGGTCGCCGCGAACATGGGCTTCGCCCTGAAGATCGCGGGCGTCGACAAGGGCACCATCCGGCAGAAGGTCGAGGAGGCCGCGAAGATCCTCGACCTCACCGACTACCTGGACCGCAAGCCCAAGGCCCTGTCCGGCGGTCAGCGCCAGCGCGTCGCGATGGGCCGCGCCATCGTCCGCGAGCCGCAGGTCTTCCTCATGGACGAGCCGCTGTCCAACCTGGACGCGAAGCTCCGCGTGAGCACCCGCACCCAGATCGCCTCGCTCCAGCGCCGCCTCGGCATCACCACGGTGTACGTGACGCACGACCAGGTCGAGGCCATGACGATGGGCGACCGGGTCGCCGTACTGAAGGACGGCCTGCTCCAGCAGGTCGACTCGCCGCGCAACATGTACGACCGCCCGGCCAACCTCTTCGTCGCGGGCTTCATCGGCTCCCCGGCGATGAACCTGGTCGAGGTCCCGATCACCGACGGCGGCGTGAAGTTCGGCAACTCGGTGGTGCCGGTGAACCGCGAGGCCCTGTCGGCCGCCGCGGACAAGGGCGACCGCACCGTCACGGTCGGCGTGCGCCCCGAGCACTTCGACATCGTCGAGCAGAACGGCGGCGCCGCGAAGACGCTGACCAAGGAGACCTCGGACGCCCCGGCAGGCCTCGCCGTGTCCGTGAACGTCGTCGAGGAGCTCGGCGCCGACGGCTACGTCTACGGCACCGCGGAGGTCGGCGGCGAGCAGAAGGACCTCGTGGTCCGCGTGAACGGCCGCCAGGTCCCGGAGAAGGGCGCGCAGCTGCACGTCGTGCCGCGCCCGGGCGAGACCCACGTCTTCTCCACGTCGACGGGCGAGCGCCTCAGCGACTGACACCGCGGCGACCGGCGCCGGGCGAACGACCGGCGGCCGACACCCGGTAACCGGTCGCGAGATCGCACGGCGGCGAGCCGCCGTCAAGAGCAACCAGGGGCCCGCGCCACGGCGCGGGCCCCGCCATATGCGCGGGGACATCTCCCCGTGTTGTCGACAAATACCCCGGCACACCGGTCATTTCGACCACTGTGCGTCAAGGCCCGGTCGGGCAAACATCTTTCTTTGTCGCTCGACCGAGTGACTAAATGTCGCCAAATCATTACCGCCCGCTACGCTCACTCGCGTGACGCACTCCGCCAACTACACCCAGAAGTCGCGCCGAGGCCACCGCGGCCCCAGCCGCCGCATCGGGCGCACGCTCGCCCTCGTCCTGCCGGTCGTCCTGGTCCTCTCCGGCACGCTCGCGGTCACGCAGGTCAACTGGTCCGGCAACTCCTCGGACTCGGTCCTCACCGCGTCCGCGGGCGACCTGTCCGTACCCGCCAAGTCCCGCGCCCCGCAGGACGTCCTGCGCCACCGGCTGCTCCTGGAGCTCCAGGAGAAGAACCCCGGCGTCGCGCTCACGCACCTCCAGGAGGAGGTCGACCGCCACCCCTCGCTCGCCAAGCACTGCGTGTCCATCGCCCGCGCGCTCGGCCGCGCCGCCGTCCGCGCCTACGGCCCGAACCGCGCCCAGTCGTTCGCGCGCCCGGTCTGCGACACGTCGTTCGCCACGGGTGTCGCCGCCGCCCACCACGGCTGAGCCGCCCGGCACCGCCGCGCCCCGGTCGCCGGTGGCCACGTCGGAACCCTGCGCGCCCGCCGCGTAGGGTTCCGTCATGACCACCGGCGACACCCACGACACCGACGCAAGCCGCCCCACCCAGGCCGTCGTCCTGGCCGGCGGCCAGGGCTCGCGCCTGCGCCCGTACACCGACGACCGGCCGAAGCCCATGGTCGAGATCCCCGGCACGGGCACCCCGATCATCGGCCACCAGCTGGCCTGGCTCGCCGCGGAGGGCGTGACGGACGCGGTCGTCTCCTGCGGCCACCTCGCCGAGGTGCTCCAGGACTGGCTGCGCTCCGCCGACCTGCCGCTGAACGTCACCACGGTCGTGGAGACGGAGCCGCTCGGCCGCGGCGGCGGCCTCAAGTACGCGGCCGCGCACCTCCCGCGCACCGACCGCCCCTGGTACGCGACGAACGGCGACATCTGGACCCGCTTCTCGCTGCGCGACATGGCGGCCTTCCACGCCGAGCGCGACGCCACGGCGACGCTCGCCCTGGCCCGCCCGCGCATCCCGTGGGGCGCCGTCGAGACCGACGCGTTCGGCCACATCACGGACTTCATCGAGGCCCCGCCGTCCCCGTACCTCATCAACGCGGGCGTGTACGTCTTCTCGGCGGCCTTCACGTCCCTGCTCCCCGACCGCGGCGACCACGAGCGCACCACGTTCCCGCGCCTGGCCCGCGAGCGCCGCCTCGCCGGCTTCCCGCTGCCGCAGGGCGCGTACTGGCGCGCCATCGACACCGCGAAGGACCTCACGGAAGCGGCCAAGGAACTGGCGGCACAGACCCGCTGACCACCACGTGGAGGGGCCCGCACACGCGCTGTGTGCGGGCCCCAGCCCGGTTACACCGTCGGATCGTACCGACCTACCCCCCCCACCGAGGGAGCCGGCGAGCAG